>CAYLSF010000423.1:0-6294 GCA_964385675.1 uncultured Saprospiraceae bacterium | reverse complement strand
GAGGTAGAAATGAAATAAAAATAGCAGCCAGTAATAAAGATGGTAAGGACAATGCAAGTGTAATTATTAATTATAATAAACCACAACCAAAGGTTTTACCTAAGATTACATTAGTCAGTCCAAATAGAAGTCCATTTAGCACACAGACACCTGCTATTAACTTGAAAGCTAAAGTTGAAAATATAAGTGGTAAAAATGATATTACTGTAAAAGTGAATGGTCAAACAACACCACGCTTTACTTATAATACAGGAACGAAGCTATTGACATTAGGAAAAGACTTACAAGGACCTAGAACGACAATCGTAATTACGGCTAAGAATAAAGATGGTCAGGATACAGAAACGTTGGTAGTGAATTTACAAAGCAGGGTAAAGAAGCCGACGATTAGTTTCCAACGTCCTACAAAGTCGCCTGTAACGATTCAGAAAACGTCTGAAAATGTTCAGTTTAAAATTACGGAAGTAAAAGCTCAGAATGATGTTACATTCTTGGTGAATGGAAAGCGTGTAAGATTTAGCTATAAGAATGGCATAGCTTCTGCTACACCAACGTTTAAAACGGGTAAAAATACAGTGAAAGTTACTGCTAAAAATTCAGCAGGTTCTGTCAACAAAACATTAATTGTGAATGTAGCAGGGAAGTCAAAGAAAACAGTAGTTAAAGCTAAAAAGCCAACTGTGAGCTTCTCAACGCCTAAGATTCAAATTGCAAATACCAATAAGTCGCCTTACATGATAAAAGCGACGGTGACAGATGCAACTAAGGATCAAATTACGTTGAAACTGAATGGAAAGGCTTATAAAGCATTTAAATATAATGCTAAAAATGGAGCTTTGACCGCAACGTTACCTTTAGTTGCTGGAGCGAATACAATTAACCTATCTGTACAAACTAAGGCAGGTAAAGCTGCTAAAACAGTAAGAGTCGTTTATACAAAACCAGTACAGAAAGGTAAGAGAAATTAATTTTGAATTACTATTTTCAAAATAGAATTAAGGCACTAATCAATTGATGATTAGTGCCTTTTGTTATAGCTTAGATGAACTCATCCATAATTTCAAGTATGGTTTTACAAGCCATCTTAATTTCTTTAGTTGTAATCGTTAAAGGTGGGGCTAATCTAAAAGCACTCGGACAAGATAAAAACCAAAAAGTAATCAACCCTTCTTCCAAACAACGATCCACCATTTTATAAACAATGTCTGCATCATCAATATCTATTGCAAAAAATAATCCTCGATATCGTATCTCTTTCACTAATGGATGTTGTATCAATAAATCATGAAACAACTTTCCTTTTTCAGAAACGGTCTCTACTAATTTTTGATCTAAAATAAATTTTAAACTAGCATAAGCTGCGGTACAGGGTAGGGGATGACCTCCAAAAGTCGTGATATGTCCTAACATTGGGTTAAATGTCAATTGACGCATATTTTCCTTAGAACTAATAAACGCTCCTATCGGTAAACCGCCGCCTAATGCTTTTCCCAAAGTCAGAATATCTGGAACGATATCAAACTGTTCAAAAGCCCAAAGCGAGCCTGTACGACCATATCCCGCTTGTATTTCATCTAAAATGAGCAATGTACCTGTTTCCGAACAACGTTTTCTTAGTGCCTTCATATAAGCATTGGCCGGAATACGAATACCTGCATCTGCTTGAATGGTTTCTAAAATTACGGCAGCAACGGTTTTATCTATCTGATGGAGTTGTTCCGTATTGTTGAGTTCTAAAAAGTTAATATGCGGCAGAAGCGGACGATAAGCGGTCTTTTTCTTTTCATTCCCACTAACAGAAAGTGAGCCATGTGTACTACCATGATATGCCCCTTGAAAGGATAAAATCTTTTTACGACCTGTTACTCGTTTTGCCAATTTTAAAGCGGCTTCATTCGCTTCTGTGCCTGAATTGACGAAATAGCAGGTATCTAAATTAGAGGGTAAAACACTTGTTAAGAGTTGAGCTAGTTGTAATTGTGGTTTTTGTAAAAACTCTCCATATACCATTACATGTAAATACTTATCGACTTGCTCATGTAGAGCTTTTTTTACAGCATTATTTCCATGACCGATTGCAGAAACTGCTAACCCTGAAATTAAATCCATGTAACGTTTTCCCGAAGTATCATAGATATAAACGTCTTCTGCATGAGAGACTTCTACTCCCATATTGTAAGGCGTCGTTTGTGCTAAACCATTATTTAAATAATAGTAATTTTCTGACATCTTATACTATAGCCTGTTTGGGACACGGAGAACACAGAGAAGACACAGAGATACACGAAGTTAATTTATTCATAATCAATTATTTAAAACTATGTACTGCAAGTTTATAAAGTTTACCAAATAACAAATTCTTGAATTTTATCCTATTTATTATTGGAACCTGTCTGCTGACAAAGGCAGGTTTGGCATCTGCCTGTTCATTCTGCCGATAGGCAAGCTAAAATAAAAATGTACAATAATGTGATAAATAATTTACGACTTTGTGGTTCTCTGCGTATTCTTTGTGTTCTCTGTGTCCTAAAATAAAATCAACTAATTAATCTCTCCTAAAATTCCTAATGCTTTAAATACCTCCATTGTTACTTCAGAACGGACTACTGCGAAATTTTGAATTTTACTTTGGTCAAAAGGCGTAACATTAGTCGCAAAGAAATAAACATTATCTCCTTTCTCTACAAATCCAACAAACCAACCTACATTGAATCCATCTCGGATAGACCATCCCGTTTTACCACTTAATATATAGTCTTCTTTTTTATCAATGACCATGATGCGTTTGATGTTTTTAGAAGTGGTATTGGAAATGGGTAAATTATCATAATAAACATCCTGTAGAAAGGCGATTTGTTGACGTTGATTGATTCGAGATTTTCCTTCTAACCAAAATAAATCAATATTTTCTGGACGAACATCCATATTGTTTCCATACTCAAAGGACTCCAAATATTGATTCATTTTTAATGCTCCCACTTTTCGTGCAATATCTTGATAACAAGGTACACACGAACGCTTAAAAGCTTCTTGAATATCTAAATCATCTGCCCAAGAGGCTAGACGCATTTTTTTACCCTTAAAACGCCAAATTGTGGTATCTCTAACTACGCCTGTTTCATATCCAATAATGGTGTTAGGGATTTTATACGTAGAAGCGGGTAAAAATAAAGAATCCGCACGAGCAAAGTTGTAACCTATAAATTCATTATTATTAACATCTAAAATTAGGGTAGAACCCCACAATTGTCGAGTATCGAAGATAGATTTTAATTCGGGCGATTCTTTTTCTGTTGGTTTCGGTTTTTCAGGTGTAATATCTGCTACGACTTCTTTAGGTGTCTCTGTACAACCAAAAAGCATAAACAAGGACAAGATGCATAGTAATTGCTTCATAATGTGTAGGTTTTTGAACGTTCAAATATATGAAAATGTGCAATTACAAAAATAAGGATAAACTCTGTAATAGAAGTCTTTTGGAAAGCCTAATTTATTCGACCTGTTGTCTATTAGTCGAATAAATTAGACTTTATTTTCTCTCAGAAAATGAATACTTAATTTTTTGGAATTTGGAGCTTTACTGCCTATCCACCAAAATGATGAGAATGATGATGTCCATCTCCATGATGATGACGATGAGGAGGACGACCTCTTCCTCCGCCTGGCCCTACTCGCATTTCATCGCTAGGTGTTCCACTGAAACAAAGAGGAACTGAAGGGAAATTATCGGTAATGATATAATAATATTCATGTTTACTTTCAGGCGTTTTACCCCAGCGTCCATTGCACTCGTCTAAATCCGAAAGCCCGTTAATATATTCATAGTCCTTAAAATAACGACCATTATAATAACCATCTGGAGCAGACTTTCCATCGCCAGGACGTTTTCCTTTTTTGAGTTGATAACCACTTTGATAGGCTTGTAAATCACCTGACTCATTATAACCATACTTATAATATATCGGGAAACCATCAGAAGCATATCCAACTTTAATCATTCTGGGTTGAGTGATATTAAATTGAGTTAAATAAGCATTGGGTACGCCATGATAATGATATTTACCCGAAGGCTGTACGTGACCATTATTACAATCTAGTCCCATATTAGCCGTAGAAGTCAACGTGGTAATATTCCAATTTCTATTGGTTTTTCCTGTAGAACCCACAAAAAACTCTGCCGTAAAAGGATCTATTGTTGCCCCTGAAAATAAAACGGCGGTTTCAAATCCCATACCCATGGTTTTTCGTTTGGCTATTTGGGGATTAAGCGGGAGATTGCACGTTTTATTTCGCTCATCAATCTCATTGGGATTTCCTTGATTTGGAAACGCACCTACTTTATGACTTGGAATACTATTGATCGTAATTTGACGGATATTTTTATTAATTAATTCCTTTTCTTCATATAAACTATTGATACCTAATGCTGCTTCAATATCTACTTTACAAGTTTCATCATCTAATTGAATATTATAAGTAGGTTGAGATAATTGATCCATATCGGGTTGGTGATTTCGCATTTTACCGCCCATTGGCATAGGCACATCAGGATGGCATCCTATAGCTATTAAAATCCCAGATGCTAATACAATAAGTATAGCCTTTCTATGTTTCTTAATCATTGGATAGATTTTTTTAGTAATCTTAAAAATAGGATAAAAAGTACTTTTCATTCTATACAATAAGACTATATAATTTTAAAAAACCTTCTATCAAGACCTAATTTTTTTTTAATACCACCAAGCATTCATTTAAATTGCTTTATTTTGCAGCTTAAACGGTTAATTGTAATAATTACGGATTTATCATTCATTCGTAATTCATCATTCGTAATTCCTAATTGATTATGAATCTACCTTACTATATTGCTAAAAAGGTTTCCTTTTCATCTCAAAAGACCTTTTCAGCTATCATTATTCGGATTGCTGTTATTGCTGTGGCATTGAGTATCACAGTAATGATAGTGACGACTTCGTTAGTGGGGGGATTCAAAAATTCAATTCGAGGAAAGATATTTGGTTTTTGGGGACATATTCAAATTGAGCATTTTGGCTCAAACCAATCTTTTGAATCTGTCCCGATAGATATCGACCAACCTTTTTATCCACATTTAGATACTATAAAAGGTGTTCATTACAGAGGACCATCAGAAATTTTAGGATTTGAAATACCCAATACAAAGGTTGATAAGACAACAAACGGTGGTATTCGACATATACAAGTTTATGCTACTAAAGCGGGTATCATTAAAACGGATGATCAACTAGAAGGCGTAGTATTGAAAGGAGTAAGCACGGATTTTGATTGGACATTCTTGAAAGAATATTTGATTGAAGGGGAATTGATTGACTTACCCGATTCCTCTATTTCTAAAGATATTTTAATTTCTCAACAAACTGCAAATCGACTAAAGTTAGGGGTAGGGGATAAGTTTATCGTTCATTTCGTAGAACGCTCACAGCGAATTCGACAATTTATTATCAAAGGAATTTACCGAACAGGATTAGAAGAATATGATCGCAGATTTGCATTAGTTGATATTCGCCAAATTCAAAAACTCAATCAGTGGGATTATAATCAAGTCAGTGGATTTGAAGTCTTTGTAGATGATATTGATGATATTGATCCTATTTATGAGCATATATATTATACACAATTACCCACCAATATTTTTTCCCAAACTATCATGAATGTTTATCCCGCCATATTTGGTTGGTTGGAGTTACAGGATACCAATGAGAATGTAATCTTGATTGTCATGTTGATTGCTTGTTTTATCAATATGATTACGGTATTACTGATTTTAATATTGGAACGAACCAATATGATCGGTACGCTTAAAGCCTTAGGACAAAATAACTGGGAAATTCGTAAAATATTCCTGTATTATGCGTTGTATATTTTGGTGGTGGGTTTGTTTTGGGGTAATTTATTAGGTATCGGGCTGTGTACGGCTCAAGATTATTTTGGATTCATACAATTGCCTGAAGAGTCCTATTATGTAAAAGTTGCTCCTATTGACTTAGATTTTTGGAAAATCATATTTTTAAACATTATTACACTCGTTACAACGCTCGTTGTGATGTTGATTCCTTCTTATTTGATAACGACTATTACACCTGTGAAAGCTATTCGGTTTAAGTAGAGTGTGAAAAACGGAGAGTGGAGACAAATCAAGGAGCTTCATTTTGATAATTTAGCTCACATAAGTTGTTGAATAACACTTCTTACTATAATAGTACAGGTCTAAAAATGAAAGCCCAAATTATTTCCATTTTCAAAAAAACTAAGAAT
>CAYLSF010000422.1:0-6310 GCA_964385675.1 uncultured Saprospiraceae bacterium | reverse complement strand
AAATAGGTCGTCAAATCATAGAGCAAGCTAAGGTTGGACTTCGTGAAATCGGGAGAATCCATGAGCTTATAGAAGCTGAAAAAGGCGATTTTTCAGGTACACTAAGAATTGGTGTTATTCCTACTTTAAGTCCTTATTTGATTCCTCGTTTTGCTACGCATTTTGTAAAAAAATACCCAAAGGTTCAACTAAAGGTAGAAGAATTACTGTCTCAAGATATTTTCAAAAAATTACAAAATGATTTATTAGATGTTGGTATTATGGTGGCTAAAGAAAATAGTTCAAATTTAGTGAGTCAATCCATTTTCTTTGAAGAGTTTGTGGTTTATCTCTCTAAATCACATCAGCTAAACCATCGCACAGAACTAGACGTCAATGACTTAAATGCTAATGAAATGTGGTTATTGAAAGAAGGACATTGCTTTAGAGACCAAATTAAAAATTTCTGTGGAGAACAGTTTTTTAATCAAAATGAAAATCCTATACAGTTTGAAAGTGGAAGTTTAGAAACTTTAAAAAAGATAGTAGAACAGGAAATTGGTTATACTTTATTGCCTAAATTAGCTTCATTGGATTTACCTCCTGATAAACGACAGTACATTAAACGATTTAAAGGACAAAAACCATTCAGAGAAATCAGCTTTGTTATGCACCGTAGCTTTTTAAAAGAAAAATTAATTAATGCTTTAAAGCAAGAAATCATTAATCATATTCCTACAGGATTCAAAGCACCAGAAAAGATTATTCCTTGGGAGTAATTAATGGTTGCTTGACAAATAAGCAAATATCTAATAAACGTTCCAATAACTATCGGGAAATAAAATCTCTAATAATCATTAACAATTCTTTTTCCACAGCCTCTACCAGAAATTTGATAGACACCATCTGTTAATTCAATTTTTAGCTTCTTTTCCTTTGCAATTACATTGAGTAGTTCATCTATTTTCATCAAGTCAGAATCACCAAAATTATGAGCATAATTACAAGTTCCGATATCATTATTCTTCATCTTAATCTTAACCTCATAATAACGCTCTAGGGTCTCAAAAACAGAGGCTAGACTTTGTCCTTTAAAATCTAATTTCCCTTCCTTCCAAGCTAATAAGGTTGGATTATCATTTTGGAGGGTTTGCATAATTTGATTTTCTTTTTTAAAAGCCAATTTATAACCACTCTGTCCTTTCAGTACATTATTGCCAACAATATTTGCTGCTTCCAATGTTGCTTTTCCTTGCTCAATAGCTACTTCTACCAAGTCATCTTGAGAATAAGAACGAATATTAAAGGTTTCGCCTTCCGCTGTAATTTTTGCACCATCACATTCAATTGTAAATGGATTTTCAGATTCCATTACATCAAAATAAGCTTCTCCATTTAGCTTAATATCATGAACTGCAGATAGCTTGTAAGATATAGACGAATGTTTATTTAAGGTTACAATTGTATTGTCTGGTAATTTAATCTCTTTGACCTTATCACCCGATGTTATCGTTACTACATCATCTTCCCAACCAATGCTATCAATAAAGTAAAATCCTAAAGCTACCATAATTAATACGACTCCAATTATACCAACTAAGAACTTATTGTTGGATTTGCGTTTTGGTTTTGAAGCAGGAGCATTTTTTACGACATTAGAAGATGCTGCTTTAGGTTGAGGAGTAGGCGTTGAAGGAATTAATTCGGGTAATTTAATTTCAAGATTTTCTAGCATTTTTTCATTCTCTGGAGTAAGTTTAGTATTCTCTAAATTGGTTGATGCAGTTGACTTTTCATAGCCTTCCAAAAAGGTTAATGTTTCTATAAAACTATGCTTGAGTTTTGGTGTTTCTTCCCTTGCTTTTTCCCAAGCATTGAGGTATTCTAAGTAAATATCTACATGCTCTTTAGAAGCCGTCAACCATTCGTTTAACGTTTTTTCCTCTTGGTCTTTAATCGTATTTGTCAGATATTTTGCAATTAGTGTTATCTGTTTTGGTGTACTCATAATTAGTTGCGTCGTTTATAGTTTGTTCAGATTCTTACATTTAGCTATCATTGCCGCTACAAATATATGAATTCACAATTTGAAAGTAAATAGTTGATAGCTGAATTTATTATAAAATATGATGTCACAATTCTTTTTCGTTCAAACTATTGTATTTATCCACCGCTTTATTGTAACGTTTTACGATTGCATTAAACTCATCCGTCAGCTTTTGACATTTAGCAGCTTTATCTTGTGAAACCATTCCCTTACAATCTGCTTTATCTAATGCCCGCTTTTTAGCTTTTTGGGCTAATTTAAGTTGATATAAATCCTCTAGAATATACTTCTGCTCAGCAGATGCTACCCAGTAGTTTTCACCATATTTTTGCTTCTTATCCGCTTCTTCTTGCTTATAGGTAATAATCTCTGTATAAACTTTTTTTCCTCTTGACGAAGGGAAATAGACCGTTGGATTAGGTTCTAATTCAACCCCACTCTCATACGTTTTAGGAATTGTTCCAATTCTCTTATAATTTGTAGTCTCTATAAAGGCATAATCTGTCCCAAAGTCACCGTATCCTGTTGGTACTTTAAGTCCTATGGCAATATGATTAGCTTTTGGAAAAGCAAAGAAACAAATATCATAATCTAGCTTTATTAAGAGCTTTCCAAGTATCAAAGTTTTATCTGAACAGACGCCTTTTCCATGATAAAGCGTCTCATAAGGATATTTCAAATCTGCATTAATGCTATAATAACTATCCCAATCATAAGTTAAACCACCTTGTATAAACGCAATTAATAATTCTACTAAATTACCTTCTTTTGATTTTAACTCTTCTATTATCTGTTGTAGAATTTTTTCATCATTGGGGTTTTCTAAAAACATATCATAATAGGTTTGTTCCCAATTCGATGGTGGTATATCCCCTTGATATTTAAACGTTTTAGGTTCAGCTTCAAAGTACTGCTCTAACCTTTCAGAAAAAGATAATTTGAGTTCAAAAGTCGATTTATCTAAATCAAATTTATAGGTTTTAGTTAAGTCTATCGTTATTTCATCATCTGATATGATGTTTTTTTCAGAAGATTGCAAATCAGTTGTAGTCGTTGAATTTGTACAATTTGTAAGTAAAACAATACATACCAATACTATAGTAATAGTAGCTAAATAATTAACAGTCATGGTGTTGTTTAAGCCATTAAGAAAAAGATTAAACGAAAAAACTATTTTTTAACGTATCCAATATTAGGTCGTAATGTAAATATTTTCAATCATAATTGCCAAATTTATTGAAGTATTAATGATTTGAAGTTATTTTTGCAACCCAAATTTAATTTTGTAACTCATAACATTCAACCACATAAGGCATATTAGAAATATATAAGTGAGAAAAATTCAATATATGGTTTTATATGGTTACAAAAGATTGTTCCTGGATTGATGAAAAAGTATGTATGTATTCATGGGCATTTTTATCAGCCCCCTAGAGAAAACGCTTGGTTAGAAGTAGTGGAATATCAAGAATCTGCTCATCCTTTTCATGATTGGAATGAACGTATCAATGCTGAATGTTACGCACCCAATGCAGCATCTCGTATTTTGGATGAAAACGGATTAATCAAAAAGATAGTCAATAATTACGCTAAGATAAATTTCAACTTAGGGCCTACCCTACTATCGTGGTTAGAAATAGCGGATCCAGATACCTATCAAGCTATTCTGGATGCAGATAAAGAAAGTCAAACCTATTTTTCAGGGCATGGTTCTGCAATTGCACAAGTGCATAGTCATTTGATATTACCTTTGTGTAATTATAGAGATAAGGTGACACAAGTTGCTTGGGGGATTCGTGATTTTGAATACCGATTCAAGCGTAAACCCGAAGGGATTTGGTTAGCGGAAACAGCTGTTGATACAGAAACTTTAGAAGTTTTAGTAAGTCAAGGCATCAAATATACCATTCTTGCTCCTAGACAAGCCAAGGCTTTTCGTAAAATAGATACGACTGATTGGGAAGAAACTCCAAATGCTTCGGTTGACCCTCGTCGAGCCTATTGGTGTAATTTGCCATCGGGTAAAAGGATTGCTTTATTCTTTTATGACGGAAGAGTCGCTCAGGATGTTGCTTTTAATAACTTATTGCATAGCGGAAAAGAATTTGCTAGACGATTAGTCGGAACGCTAGACGATGATGCAGATTATCCACAATTGGCACATATTGCGACGGATGGTGAAAGTTATGGACATCATCACAGAAGTGGGGAAATGGCATTAGCGGATTGCTTGGATTATATTGAGCAAGGTGATATGGCTGAAATCACGAATTATGGGGAATTTTTAGAAATAGCACCACCACAATATGAAATTCAAATTCATGAGAATAGCTCATGGTCTTGCGTGCATGGTGTAGAGCGTTGGCGTTCGAACTGTGGGTGTAATACGGGTGGACAATTTGGATGGACGCAAACTTGGCGTGAGCCGCTAAGAAATGCTTTAAATTGGCTTAGAGATGAAATGATTACGATTTATGAGCGACAAGCCTCTGCTGTAATGATTGCTCCATGGAAAGCTCGGGATGAATTTATTGATGTATTATTGGATAGAAGTGATGCTAGTGTCAATAGGTTTGTACAACGTCATGCAAAGTACAAAGTAACAGAAACGGTAAAAGTACAAATGTTACGTTTGCTAGAGCTACAGCGGAATGCTATGCTCATGTTTACAAGTTGTGGTTGGTTTTTTAGTGAAGTGTCAGGCATTGAAACCACACAAATTCTACAATATGCTTGTCGTACCATTTATTATGCTAAACAAGTAGATGGTGCAGATTTCCACAACGAATTTGTCAATCGCTTAAAAAAAGTACCTAGTAACTTAGCTATTCATAAAAATGGAGCGGATATTTATCATAAATATGTACTTCCAATTCAAGTTGGCTTAGACCGTACAGGAATGCACTATGCGGTTTCTTCTTTATTTGAAAAGCACCCTGAAACACTTTCTATCTTCAATTATGAAGCAAAAAGTGAGCAGTTTTACCGATTTGCAGGCGGTCGTCAAAAAATTGCACTGGGTAGAACAGTCGTAAAGTCAAGAGTAACACACTCTGAAAAGCGATTTAGTTTTGCCGTATTATATTTAGGACAGCAGCACATTATTGGACATATTTCTTTAGATATGAATGGCTCTCAATTTAATGAAGCCCTATATCATCTAAAAGAAGCCTTTAATGCCAGTCAAATTGGAGAAGTGATTCGCTTGTTACAATATCACTTTGGGCCACAAAAGTATTCTATCAATAATCTATTTAAGGACGAAAAAATTAAAATCCTTAACCGATTATTAGCCGATAATTTAAAAAATACGGAAAACTCATTACGGGATATTTATAATGATAATTATCATTTAATGAATACCTTAAATCAAGATAAACTCTTGGTGACGGTTCAGTTTAAGGAAGTCGTAGAGTTTGTTTTAAATAGTGATCTACATAATTATTTAAATCAAGAATACCTTTTTGTCAAAGAATTAAAACGTATAGCACACGAGTTTGAAAAATGGAATGTAAGGGTCAGAGACATCAATACCGTACAGCTTTTAGCGAATGAAGGAATGCTCAAAGCTTTGCACCGTTTAGAAAAAAATCCACACGATATTAGTCGCCTTCAAAAGATGAATGAGATTTTGGAATTACTCAATTCTATTGGATTAAAACTAGAAGGCTGGAAATTACAAAATCAATATTTTGCCATTGCAACAGATGAAACGGTACTCAAACAAGTAGCCGATAATGCAGCGTGGCTGGATTTATTTCAAAGAATTGGTACGCATCTAGGCGTAGGAGTTGATTTCGAGCATTTGATGTTAGTGGCGTAGGAAGAATATTACATCAAATCATAAAATACAAAGGGTAAGCCTAATAGAATTTTTCTGGGCTTATCCTTTTGTTTTAAAGGGTTTTCTTACAAAAATAAAAAAGCCACAAATTTCCACAGATTACTCAGACCTGCTTTTGTCGGCAGACAGGTTAATGTAGATTTTTTGTGAATAATCCGTGTAATTTGTGAATCCCGATAGCTATCGGGAGTGGCGAAATTCAGCGATAATTATGTAATTTTTTTTGTAAGAAAACCCTTTTTCGTTTTAGTTGTACAGAATCACTTTTACCCTCTAAACTTAGGAAAGAAATATTTTGAGGTAAAAAAGATAAGGTCGCCTTACTTTTAAGACGACCTCTCCTGCCATATTCACCTTGTGGTAAAGTAAGCCTTTCGGCTTATAGACATTGGGTGTTTAAGTACATAAAATATAATTGGATATTTTAAATCGTGTCTATT
>CAYLSF010000421.1:0-6319 GCA_964385675.1 uncultured Saprospiraceae bacterium | reverse complement strand
TGATTCCATCTTTCTAACGCTACATAATTTAAGCCTTCAGAAACTTCTATTAAATATTTATTTAACCGCTTTTCCATTTTCTGTTTAGAAGCATCTAATACTTCTTTCGCCTCTTCTATCGTATGTGGCTTACCATCTAATATTGTTTGTAACTGACGGCGATGGATTTCGGCTATATCAAAATAAATATTGATAAAGCAATCCGTTAACTTAGTTTTGGGAATATTATAAAAGGAGTTTTTAATATCAAAAGTCGCTTTGGAATAATATTTTAACGAATTTTCAACTTGATTCACATCCACAAATAAATCCACCTTAAAATCCAATAACTGCCCAATAGAAACAACTTTTTGAGTATTATTATTCTGATACATAAAAGTCTTATCGTAAGTCAATCTATCGGTGGCAGACCAAACGGCATTTGACCATAAAAATAAGGGCGTTTGACCACTAAATAAATTATCCTTATAATTCAATAACGTACCATTTTCTTTAAAATATTGAACTTGTTGTTGTTGTTTATCTGTAAAAACTACGCCTTCATTTTCTGCCCAAAAGTACGGATTATAAGGAAAAGCTGAAATCTTTAAATAATCATTGACCGTTGATTCAAAATCTACTAAGGGTTCTAAATATTGGGTATCATATTCAAACAAAAACAATAATCCCTTTGTCGCTATTTCTAGTAAATTTGGATCTTTATCTTCACGATATTGTAAGTAATTGACTGCATAAGAAAAGTTGATATGATTTAAGCGATTTTGAATGGAGGTAGGCTGAAAGGTTTGAACAATATTGAAATCAATAGATTCAATTTTATCTTGTTCCCAAATCGGTTCAAAAGGATGATTAGTCGCTCCTTTACAGGTCAATTCAATTTTTAAAATATTAAAAGTAGCTTTGTCTATCCAAATTTCACCAGCAAAATATTCCGATTGATCCTCACGAGGTTCAAAGGCAATATGAAAAATCTTTTCATCTGAATAATTGGATAAACGCGTCAACCGATAGCGTTTTTTTAATCGTCCCTTTGTCAATTGAAGCGGATTAAAAGGAAAGTAATAATTCTTCATAGTCAAACTCAATCGACTAATCGCCGTAGAAGTCCCTAAACTAAAAAAGAATTGCTCATTTACAGGGGCTAACCCTACCCTTCCATTTTTTAGATTGAGTCCTTGAATCGTCGTATTTTCGGTAGTTACATTATAGTAGGTTTGCAACATTTCTATCGGCTGATCGGCTGTTTGAGATTCAATTTGCAGATAAGCCTTAGCCTCCGCTTGACCCACTCGCCTTAATTTCCTTCTACAATTATAAATGGCGTCATACAACTCTTTTTCATTCTCTCTAACCACTAATTCTTCTAACTTAATACTTTTAGACTGTAGCTTTAATATTTTATTATTGACAAAAAAACTAGCAGGAATTTTTCGAGTTTCATACCCAATATAGGACACAATAAGAGTATCTCTTTTAAGGTGAACATTTAACTTAAACTGTCCTAACTCATTCGTAATAAATCCTTTGTTTTGGTTTTTTATCGCAATATTACAATACGCTAATGGTTCATTAGAAGTCGCATCAAGTATTGTGCCTTTGAGTGTGACATGAGGGAGTTGAGCGTAACTAAAAGTGCTAATCAGTAGGAAAAAAATCACATAAAATCGCATACATAAAATGTTTTACCTATTAGAAAATTGGATTCTAAATTTAATATTGTGTTATACGTTCTTATGTTAAATACCTGAGTTGTTGATGGAGTTACTTAAAGTAAAAAATAGTATAATCATCCGAAGATAACTATACTATTTTAACAGGAATTTACTATTAAATGTTTCAAATTAGGTCGTTGCCCAATCAATTCCTTTTGTTAATTTAGATAAGGTGTACGCCTCAGCACTCCCCTCTTCCACTTGATGATTATACACCCAATTTACCACGGGTGGCATACTCATTAAAATGGACTCCGTTCGACCATTCGTATCCAATCCAAACTTCGTTCCTCTATCCCACACCAAGTTGAATTCTACATAGCGACCTCTACGTAGCAGTTGCCATTGTTTCTCGTGTTCGGTAAATGGAATCTTGCTATTTTTTGCCATAAAATGCGTGTAAATGGGTAGAAAGGTTTCCCCAACTGCCTTCACGTATTCAAAACGACTTTCTTTAGTAAACTCATCCGTTCCACTTAGTCGGTCAAAAAAGATTCCACCTATTCCACGGGTTTCATTTCTATGCTTCACAAAGAAATAATCATCCGCCCACTTTTTAAATTTTGGATAGTAGATTTCGTGATGTGCATCACAAACATTTTTGAGGGATTGATGAAAATATTGAGCATCTTCATCTACCACATAGTGAGGCGTTAAATCAATGCCACCACCAAACCACCATGTACCATTACTCATTTCAAAATACCGTACATTCATGTGAATAATAGGCACTTGTGGACTATGCGGATGTAAGACAATAGATACACCCGACGCAAAAAACTGGGCTTCCGCCAAATTTAAAGCCGACCTAATTTTTTCAGGTAAGTCCCCATGTACTGCGGAAAAATTCACGCCTCCTTTTTCTATAATCTTCCCCTGAATGACTCGACTTCTTCCACCTCCTCCTCCAGGACGATTCCATTTATCTTCTTCAAATTTCCCTTCTCCATCTGCGGCTTCCAATCCTGCACAAATCCTATCTTGCAGCCCCATAAACCATTCTGCTATTGCTTCTTTTTGTAACATTTATTTTTTTAGAAGTCAGAAGTCAGACCGTTTCACTGTCAGAAGTCAGATAAAATTAATTAAAAAATATCTGTCCTTATCTACCGAATAAGTTAAGTTCGGTTTTCTGTCCATGGAATGGTTTGACTTCTAAGTATTAACCATTAACACTGATGAATTCTTTTGCGGCAGCAACGACCTTTTTTGCATTTCCTACAAAGATTTTATCACCTACGAGAATAACAGGACGCTTCAAAAATGTATATTCTTCTAAGATATAATTTTTATAATCTTCTTCAGTTAGTGTCTTTTCTTTTAAGCCCCACGCTTTATACTTCATCGCTCGTCTGCTAAATAGTGACTCATACGATCCTGCTAGATTTTTCATTTCCTCTAGCTGTTCAGCCGTCATTTTTTCAGTTTTGATATTTTGAAACTCAAAATCATCACCTGCTCCAATTTCTTTAATGATACGCTGACAAGTTCCACAATTTGCTAAGTGGTATATCTTTTTCATAATCAAATTAATTTGTGTATGCTATAAACAACAAAAACTATTCACCGTCTGCTGTTAACCGTCTATTTCAATTTTGCAAAAAAAACAACTTTATCCGATATTCGTTGTATCGAAATCAAATTTATAAATTATTATGACGAATAACCATGACTTTTTCCCACCTTCCGAACTGATTATTAATCCTAATGGTAGCATTTATCATCTACATTTAAAGCCTAATGATATTGCTGAAACTATTCTGACAGTAGGCGATCCCAATCGAGTAGAAAAAATAACGCAATATTTTGATGAAATTATATTGGATGTTGAAAATCGAGAATTTAAAACTCAAACAGGTTTTTATAAAGGCAAGAAGTTAACCGTTATTTCTACAGGCATTGGAACGGGAAATATTGATGTGGTTTTAAATGAATTGGATGCCTTAGTCAATATTGATTTTGAAACCCGACAACCTAAATTACAACATACCTCACTTAATATTATTCGTCTAGGTACTTCAGGAAGCATTCAGGAATCTGTACCAATTGATAGTGTTTTAATTTCTGAATTTGCTATTGGTTTAGATGGGTTGCTTCATTTTTATGATTTAAAAAATACGGTTGAAGAAAAAGCCATTATAACAGCCTTTCTACAAAACTGGACACATCAAAAAGTAACACCTTACTGCATAAAAGCATCTGATATATTACTAAACCAATTTTCCACTTTCCCAAAAGGCATCACCGCTACTGCTATTGGTTTTTATGCTCCTCAAGGTCGGCAGTTATTAGCTAAAATTAAAGGAGATAATGTTATTGAAAATTTACATGATTTTAGTTTTGAAAATCAGAAAATCACCAATTTAGAAATGGAAACGGCAGCAATATATGGACTTTCAAAACTATTAGGTCATCATGCACTTTCGGTCAATGCTATTTTAGCCAATAGAATCAATAATACGTTCAGTGATCAGCCTAATCAAGTAGTAGATAGTATGATTCAAACCGTTTTACAAATCTTAACCAATTAATTTAGCAGTAAAATGAATACATGAACTAATATTCATATAATATGTTTTACTCTTGACATTATCGGAATGTTTTGACTTTTAAAAATAAAAAGGAATCACTACATTTACTAGATAAATTTATAAAGTCCTAAATTACGAAAACTCGCAACTCGTAACAGGCAATCTGTCTGTCGAACAGGCAGGCTCACAACTGACTTTTATGACCAAATCAAGACGACAATTTTTAAAAAATACATCCATAGCCAGTTTAAGTGCTTTGCTAGGAGCAGATATAGTTTTTGCGAATAATCTTTCTAGTGATGTTATTCCTGTAGCCTTACTAGATGGCAATATTCCAGGCAAACATAAAGGCATTAAAATATTAAATGATAGACCGCTCAATGCCGAATTACCTGCTCACTTGCTCAATGATAAAATCACGCCTGCGAGCAAACTCTTTATTCGCAACAATGGAATTCCACCCGAAATGAGTAGCATCAATTTAAAAACGTGGACATTGACTATTGATGGCGAATCAGCGAAGAAAAAAGTGAGTTTATCTTTAGAGGATTTAAAAACGAAATTTAAACCTTATACCTATCAACTCACCATTGAATGTGGAGGAAATGGACGAAGTGAATACAATCCGCCAGCAAAAGGCAATCAATGGACGATTGGAGCAGTAGGTTGCCCAAAATGGACAGGCGTACGCTTGAAGGATGTATTAGAATATGTAGGCTATAAATCGAATGCTGTTTATATTGGATATTATGGAAAAGATACACATCTAAGTGGTGACCCTAATAAAGTGGTTATTTCGAGAGGGGTGCCGATGTCTAAAGCCTTAGAAGAGGAATCTTTAATAGCTTGGGCGATAAATGGCGAAGATTTGCCTTTACACAATGGCTTTCCTTTGCGGTTAATCTTTGGCGGCTGGCCAGCTTCTACTTCGGGAAAATGGTTACAACGTATTTCCATCCGAAATAAAGTACACGACGGCCCAAAGATGACGGGTAAAGCCTACCGAGTGCCTTGTAATCCTGTTGCACCAGGCTCAAAAGTAGCAGATGAGGATATGTGTATCATTGAGTCTATGCCTGTCAAATCTTTGATAACGTATCCAAAATCGGGGGCTATGCTGAAGTTAGGGCGAAGTTTGAAAGTCAATGGTCATGCTTGGGCAGGAGATTATAAGGTGAATAAAATGGAAGTGTCCATAGATTTCGGAGCAACTTGGCAAGCTTGCACATTGACACAACCTGTCAATAGATTAGCTTGGCAACATTGGTCTGCGAATTTAAAATTTCCGAAAAAAGGCTACTACGAAGTGTGGGCAAGGGCAACCGACAGTCGAGGCAAACAACAACCTATGATTGTACCGGGTTGGAATCCAAAAGGCTATTTAAATAATGCTTGTCATCGAATTGCGTTGAAAGTGATATAAAATTGTGCCTCCCGTCCCGATAGCTATCGGGATTCGGGATTCGGCTGATTGTTAATGGAATAGAATAACAGGAGACAATATAACAATAAATCAATATGGCAATAAAACCATACAACCATAAAATTGAATCTAAAATAGCATCAACTTTAACTACAGGTTTATTGGGCTTAGTCCTACTTTGTTTGTTACTATTGGGGTATTTAATGTATTTTTTTCTATTTGAATATGTCCCTCCGCCTATAGAAGACAAACCAACGCAACGAAGAATTGTTGCACCTGTGGCAATGGATGATAATACCATAGAAAATGGTGTCCATGTATCCACAGGGTTAGTTGCAGCACAAGGTTATAAGTTGGTCAAGCAGCAATGCCTGGGCTGTCATTCGGCTAAACTGATTACACAAAATCGAATGAGTCGAGCTACTTGGAAAGAAACAATTGTGTGGATGCAAGAAACACAAGGACTTTGGGATTTAGGTCAAAATGAAACGCCTATTTTAGATTATTTAGCGGCAAATTATGCCCCTCAAAAAGTGGGAAGACGACAAAATTTAGAGGTGGAAGAATGGTATTTGTTGAATTGAGAATTGAGAATTGAGAATGACTTTGTTGCATGGCAATAAAAAAGAGAGTGAAATTAGATAAGTTTGTGT
>CAYLSF010000420.1:0-6321 GCA_964385675.1 uncultured Saprospiraceae bacterium | reverse complement strand
AAAGCTATAAGGGGAGTCCCGAATTGCGTCAAGCCTTTGCAGCGTGGTATCAGCGGCTCTTTCAAGTGATGCGCTAAAGATTTGGGCAGATGCCCAACTCGTCAAATCGCGTTTATCTCGAATAAGAGGTCGTGTTTCATTTAGAGGTAATGCCAAGGCTGTTCTCAACTCAGTAATTGAGATAAAGGGTATCAGTACTCGATTCAATGGTAATAGTTTTGTTTCTGGAGTCATTCATTCGATTTCAGAAGGGCTTTGGCAAACCGAAGCTATTATTGGGCTTTCGTCCACTTGGTTTGTAGAAGAATATCCAAATGTTTCTCAATCTCCTGCGGCTGGTTTATTGCCTGGTATTCAAGGATTACAAAACGGAACAGTCAAAAATCTAGAAACTGATCCTGATGGACAACTGAGACTTTTGGTAGATATTCCAGTGTTGGATACCGAAGGTGTTGGCGTATGGGCAAGATTAGCTACTTTTTATGCTTCTGCTAATGTTGGAGCCTATTTTATACCCGAAGTAGGCGATGAAGTCATTTTAGGATTTCTGAATGACGACCCTAATTTTCCGATTATACTGGGTGCCATGTACAATGGAGACCAACAAGCACCTCCATTTGATTTTACGGAAGCAAATAATCAAAAAGGAATAGTTACACGCTCGCAGTTGAAATTGGCTTTTGATGAAGAAAAAAAGAGTGTATCCATAGAAACACCTAATGGTAATAAAATCACATTAGATGACGATGGCCAATTACTAAAACTAGAAGACGAAAATGGTAATAAAATCACAATGGATAAAAATGGTGTCACGATTACCTCTGCTAAAGATATTAAGCTAGATGCCAAGAGTGGCAAAATAGAAATCAGTAGTGGTCAAAAAACGGAAATATCATCAGATGGAGATATATCATTAACCGCTCAAAAAAATATTACCAATAAAGCCAATGCCAATTTTGAAGCAGAAGGCACTGCTGGTAGCAAATTGAAATCATCAGCAAAGGTAGATGTAAATGGTTCTGCTATGGTTGTAATCAATGGTGGTTTAGTGAAAATTAACTAATCCAAGTCCATCTCAAAATTTGCTAGAAAATAGTGGATTGCTAATCTATTATATTTTTCAATATCTATCAACAAACAATAAAAAGTATGTCATTTGCAGCTAGAATAACAGATATGCACACTTGCCCAATGCAGACACCAACACCAGTAGGCCCAGTTCCTCATGTGGGTGGTCCTATAATAGGTCCTGGTGTCCCAACAGTATTAATAGGGAATTTACCCGCAGCGGTCGTTGGAGACTCACTCTTTTGTGTAGGTCCTCCAGATACTATTGTAACAGGCTCTAGTACCGTATTGATAGGAGGAAAACCTGCAGCTCGAATGGGAGATACTACGGCACATGGAGGTTCTATCGCCATCGGGCTTCCCACAGTATTTATAGGTGGCTAACCAGTTTTTAACGGAAAAATTAATCATGGATAAACAACGTGCATTTTTAGGAAGAGGATGGAGTTTTCCGCCTACATTTAGTCAGGCAACTCGCTCTATCGAAATGGTGGAAACCGATCAAGATATCAGAGAAAGTTTGATAATTCTTCTATCTACATCAATCGGAGAACGATTATTTCGACCAGATTATGGCTCTGATTTAGATCGGATGGTATTTGAAAAAATGACTGAAACCACCAAGAATAATATTATCAGTATTGTTTCTAAAGCTATTTTTAATTTTGAACCTAGAATAAAACTAGAAGCAGTAGAGGTGACATTTGAAGAGAGTACTGCTTTTATCAATATTCAATACACCGTCATCAGTACCAATGTCAGAACCAATATTGTATATCCTTTCTATTTTGTAGAAGGTACGCATATCGATAGTGTGTGATTCTAAACTCGAAAAATATATTACGCTATTTTAATTGTGATCATCCGTTTTGGTTGAATAGCTTTTTATCAACAAGAACTATTCTTAAACAACAAAAATGAATAATACATTTCTAGATAATTGGTATAAAAGACCAATGCTTAACCAAGAAGATAGACTCTCTTCTGCACTACTTCCATCAAGTGTAAAAATAGATGGAAGAAGTCTATCTAATCGGCTAGCCTATTTATCCGATTATGCTAAACATCTCAAATATTTTGACACCACTAATACGGCAGATGGTAGTTGGTATCCTTTTTTGAGCAAAGATATTGCAGTTGTTTTATCCATCATTATACAAACCGATAAAGATGAAATAGATAGCGAATTTAGAGCAACATTGGATAAAGTCAATGCTATCCTTAGTTCTTATAATAGTATTATAAGAAGAATTAATCGCAAGAAGTGTGATGACGAAACGGAGATCTACAACATCATCTGTAACCAAATATATACCTTAGCCAATCTGATTGGTGACTGGCAATTATTAGCTCACCAAACCAACGAAACGCCGGCGCCTCCTATCGCACAAAAGCTCGATGACTTGGTTGAGCAACTACAACCCGCTTTTGATGTTATTTATTCTATTATTTGTTTCTCTGAAGCGCTATGCAAAAGCTGGTCTGAGGTTCAAATTAACCATCAACAAAAAACAGGATGTAAGAATACTAACTGTGGTAAATCCATTGGAGACGTCAATAAAAATATAACTACACTCTGCCTACAATATCAACAATTCCGAGATGGAGCGTTTTATATTATAGATAAAGCTCAACTAGATTTAAAGCAATCTTTGGAGCAACAATCTAATCATAGTCCAGATACTGGCTTATTGATTACTTTTTTGGAGCTATTGCAAATTGCACAAAACGAACTCAATCAAGTTTCTAGGCGACATTTAGATTATTATTATCGGACGATTTTAGAGGCAGTTCAACAGCCACCTCAGCCTGACGAAGTTATTGTATTTGGAACACTGGGCAGAACATTTTCAGATTTTATTGTAAAAGAAGGCACACTACTAACAGGAAAGCGAGAGGACAATGACAATGTTCCTATTTACTCAACGAGTTATGATGTACCACTTAACTTAACTCAAATATCGGAGCTTAAGACGATTTTTGTTCAAAAAAAAGACACTGACACGAACAATCAGCTAGAAGGGATTTATCAAGCCAATATTTCCACGGATATTCCTACGAACAACGACCTAAAACCAACAAGTACGGATAAAAAATCAAGTATCGCCAATCAACGCATATTTAAAATTGGAGAAAGAGTGGTTAGCCCTTCTACGATTGGTCTGACCATTGGTTCGCCTTTATTTTTCCTAAACGAAGGAAGTAGAACCATCACCATCTCTTTTGAATTTCAAGAATATACCGTCAATGATTTCAAGCGTTATTTAGCCAATCAAGTGAAACACGACCCAGCAGAGCGTTCAGCAGAAGATATTTTAACAAGTATACTTAGCACAGGCTTTAATCTATCTTTAAGTACGGCTGACGGATGGAAAGATATTCCATACCAAAAAGATAATACAGCAACATCATCATTTCGGATATCTGACAAAAAAGACGAAGAAGTTTTAGATAATACGTTAGATGTTGAAATTACGCTTCTTCAGGGTTTTCCTGCTGTGGTGACTGCTCCTTTAGACCTTATTCAAGAGCAGGCAGCTACACCGTTTCCGTTGGTTAGAATTACTCTAAATCCAGATAGCATGGATTATCCCTATTTCTACTTTGAACCACTAAGACTCAAAAATATAGATATTTCAGTTGATGTAAAGGAACTACGCCAATTTAACTTATTCAATAGTGACGGAAAGGTAGATGACAGCAACCCTTATCCAATGTTTGGTGCAGTACCTAAGCAGGGAAGTTATCTCGCAATCGCCAATCAAGAAATTTATAGAAAAGAGCTAGATGACTTATCCATACAAATTAACTGGGATAATTTACCAGATAATTTTGATACTTATTTTAATCCCGATACGTGCTGTAACTCTACAAAAGATACAGACTGCCCAAGAAATTATAACAGTACTACTCCTCCTAGAGAATATTGTAACAAGTCATTTGAAGTATCCATATCCGATCTCAATAACTTTCAATTTCATCTGCTAGAAATTAAGGATGAAGATAGTAAAAGCCCAAAGCTATTTCAAGATAACCAGACAGAACCAGTTAAATTATGCTCTCAAAGTACATTTGATTTAAATATAAAAATAACGAATGAAGGTCAGACAACCTACCAAATTCAACCTGACTATAATATCCAACCCATCCTTGAATACAACAAAAAAACAGCCTCAGGACTAATTAAAATCGAGTTGACAGAGCCTCGCTATGCCTTTGGGTATGATGAATACCAAGAACTTTGTAATAAAGTAGCTCAATACAATTCAAAAGAATTAATTGAAAAGGGAAAAGATGCAAAGCTAAAACAAAATCCCAATCCTCCATTTGTTCCAATGGTGAAAAATTTGACAATCGACTATACTGCAAGCACGACCATCCCATTTTTGGATAGTATTGGAGCAGATGAAGAAAATCCAAACTATGTAGGACACTTGCTGCCGTACGGATTTCAACCCATTTTTCAAGATAAAGAAGTATATGATTATTATTTTCTACCAACATTTAGCGAAGCTGGCGATTTATACATTGGCTTAAAAAATCTCCAACCACCTCAACAATTATCGCTTTATTTTAAAATGGAAGAAGCCATTCTACCTAAGGTAACGGATAATAACAGGAATGCAATTGTATGGAACTACTTATCAGACAATGACTGGAAAGTGCTTAAAGATAAAAATCTTATAAAAGATGAAACGGAGAACTTTACGACTTCAGGTATCATTATTTTAGATATTCCAGCAGAAATTACCAATAATAATACACAGTTACCCGATGATACTTATTGGTTAAAGGTCACCATACAAAACGACACATCATTTCTAGAAAATTCATTTTTTGCAAAAACACAAGCCATTAGGGCAGTCAGGGCGCTTGAAATGCCACAACTAGTGCAAGAACTTTTTCCGTATCACTTGACTAAACCCAAAAATAATGTCCCTCAATTGGCACAAGTATTGCAACCTTTCGCTTCTTTTGATGGTGTCCAAGCCGAACCTGAAAATCGTTTTTATGCCAGAGTAAGCGAGCGATTAAGGCACAGAAATCGTGCAGCTACTTATTGGGATTATGAGCGAATGGTACTCCAACAATTTCCGAATATTCAACAGGTAAAATGTATCGCTACTCAAAACGACACAGCGCTACCCACTACTCGTGTTATCGTTATTCCTAAGGTTCAAGAATTTAGCTACACCTTGCAAGCTAGAGCTAGCCTACATACTTTGCTACGAGTAAAACAATACTTAAAAGCAACAAGCTCACCTTTTGCAAGGATAGAAGCCATTAATCCCGATTACGAACCGTTCAAAGTCATTGCCAGTGTCAACTTTGAAGAAGGTTATGATAATGGAGAGTATGTGGAAAAACTTAATGAAGAACTCAATGCCTACCTTTCACCTCATTCTTTCACTAGTTATATGCGTACCAACCTTTCTCAAACTATTCAAGCTGATATTGTGGAGCATTTCATAGAAGAACGCTACTATGTCAGCAGTGTAGAAAGGATTAAGTTGAAGAAAACAAAAAGTCAATCATCCAATGAAAACAATGAAACAGATGTATTGAGACCGCAATACTTATGGTCTGTACTCATTCCTGTTGAATATCAAGATATAACGATTTCAAACAAACATCAATATGGCGATATTCCAACTACCGTAGATACTCGATTTATTGGAGTGGATACCTTTGTAGTCGCTGACTAATTAAATGATGAGTATCATTCAAGTTGAACAACACAAAACACATTTAAGCCATTTTTCAAATACTGAAATAAATGAAAAAAGACGTTACTATTTCCGCTCAACCTTCTCCGTACAAGAGTGAAGATTTTAACTTCCTCAAAGAAACAGGCATTACCACAGTTCAGCAACTTTCTGGCGATATTTGGACGGATTATAATGTCCATGACCCTGGTGTCACTATCTTAGAGATGATATGTTATGCCATAACGGAACTAGGTTATCAAACCAATCAATCCATCGAAGAACTTTTATTCTTAAACCTAAAGAAGACGGATAATAAAAGTAAAATCCTATTCAATAATGCTTTTTTTGAACCTCAATATGTTCTTCCTACTAGCCCTGTCACCATCAACGATTACAGAAAACTCATTATTGATCAATTTCCAGAAGTGAAAAATGTTTGGATAGATTATGTTTATAACAGCAAAAATCAAACTAAAAAGGCAATAGGTCTATATAATCTCAGTGTACTAACTGATATTACTGATAATGATGCTCGTAAAGTTCT
>CAYLSF010000419.1:0-6324 GCA_964385675.1 uncultured Saprospiraceae bacterium | reverse complement strand
CCTCTCTTCTCTTGGTTCTAAATAATTACAATAAATAACAAGTAATTTATATGTTAAGAAAGTATTAAAATCCGTTATATTTAAATCAATGTTTAAACATTGGTTATTGATTTCTTGTATTTTATTCGTTAAAATTATTCAATCATATTTTAAAAATATACGAATCATGAAATTTCAAAATTTATTCATTCTAGCTGTATTAGCAATGGCAACGTTATCGTTCACTTTAGTAGAAACAGCAGGGTATGAAGTAGATACTGAAGCAAGTAACTTAAAATGGACAGGCTATAAAGTAACTGGAAAACACTTTGGAAACCTAACACTAAAAAGAGGGGCGTTAAATGTAGAAGATGGAAAATTAGTAGGAGGTTCTTTTGATATAGATATGACTTCTATTACAGTTACAGATATTTCGGGCGGAGGAGCTAAAAAACTGGAAGGACACTTAAAATCAGCAGACTTCTTTGGAACGGAGGAAAATCCTACAGCGACCTTAAAAATTACAAAAGCCATTCCTTACGGTACTTCTGGAGCATATAAGATTGTAGCAGATTTAACGATTAAGAAAATCACAAAGTCAATTAAGTTTAAGGCAAATGTTGATATGTCTGGAAATCAAATTTCAGCTAATGCAAAGATTACCGTTGACCGTTCTGATTTTAATGTACGTTATGGTTCTGGTAGTTTCTTTGATAATTTAGGAGATAAAACTATCTATGATGAGTTTGATATTGAGGTTAAATTGGTAGCGAATAAGTAATTATTAGCAAGTATAAAGTAAGTATAAAAGCCACAAACTATCTGATTTGTGGCTTTTATACCTCAAATACCTTTCGCCAAATCGCAAAACTGATAAATTTAAAAATTCGATAATTTTCAATATTGGTATTTGGGTTAAAAAAGTTATCGTAGGATTTTAAAAGTGCTTTTTTATTAAAAATAGAATCATCTTGTTCTTCAAAGTAAGGACGAAGTTCCTCTTTTAATTCTCTTATCCATTGATTAGTTGGCGTAACAAAACCCATCTTATCCTTTCTATTTTTGATCTCAATGGGGAGTACATTTTTCATAGATTCCCTCAATAAATGTTTTCGAGTGCCTTGATGAATTTTATAAGAAGCAGGAATTTGAAAAACAGCTTCCATTAATGGTAAATCATCTGCAAAAGGCGTTCTAGATTCTATACCAAACCACATAGAACATCGATCTTCGCATTTTAATAATTGCTTTAAAGGTCCTTTCATGTATTCATAATGTAACATTTCATTCAAGTTAGTAGCAGGTTCACTTTGAAGCGTTTTCATTCGAGATTTATGCTCATTTAAAAGGTCTGGATTGATAAAGGATAATTCATTAAAATATTGATTTTTAAATTGTTGTTGTATAAAAATTGGAGCATTAGGAATGGCATTATATTTTAAATGCCCTTTGCCAAGAAATTTAAGAGCAGCACCTTTTGAGCCATAAAATCCAAATTCATCACTTAACGTTGACCATTTGAAATGATTAATAAGTTCTCTCCAATAGGCTAGATAGTGTGGTTCATATCCAGCAAATAATTCATCGCCTCCTTGACCATCTAACACAACCTTTACGCCTTGGGATTGTACCAACTGCATGACCCTAAACTGTGCATACGTACTCGTAGAATACATCGGAATATCTTGACAATAAATCAAGGTTTCCAAATCATTGGATAGCTCAGATTTGGTAGGAAAGGTTTTATGCCAAGTCGCTTTTGTTTTATCCACTACCAACTTTGCCCATTGTTGTTCATCATATTGTGAGTTTTCAAAACAAGTGGTAAATACCTTTTGACGTTCTCCAATTTGTTCTAGAGACTGTTGTCGTAATAATTCGTTGATAGTACCAACGACTACCGAGCTATCAATACCACCACTTAAACAAGAACCAACAGCAACATCAGAACGTAGTCTAAGTTGGATAGCGTTATGAATTAATTTTTCTACTGTACTGCAATGTTGTTGAAAATTTAAATTAGAAAAAGACTCAAATTTTGGATTGTATTTTAGCGTATAGTAAGGGGCTGTTTTTACGGTTTGAGTTTTTAAATTAATCGTTATTTGATGACTAGGCGGTAATTCAAAAACACCTTTAAATAAGCTTTCCTCTTGTGCTTCAATAGTATTTAAAACAAAGTAGTCAAAAACCGCTGACGTATTGATGGCTTTTTGATAAAAAGGTAAGTCTATCAATGCTTTAAGTTCCGATGCAAAAGCAAGATAGCCATTTTGATGAATGTAATAAAATGGTTTAACCCCTGTTCTATCCCTAACGCCCCAAAGTTCTTGTTTCTCCATATCATAGAGCATCCATGCAAACATTCCATTGAACCGACGGATACAATCTTTTCCCCAAGTTTGATAAGCGGCAATAATGACTTCGGTGTCGGTTTTTGTTCTAAATGAATAGCCTAATTGAATTAATTCTCCTTTGATTTCGAGATAGTTATAAATCTCTCCATTAAAGGTTAACCAGATTTTACCATCTGCGGAAGCTATGGGTTGATGACCTGCTGTAGATACATCAATAATGGATAATCGACGATGCCCAAAACCAATTCTATAGTTTTTATTGGAAATTTGATTAATATATTTTGGGTGATAATTAATATTTGAATCCCAATTAAGCCCACGAAAGGAAGGATTTGTACTTGTAAAATAGGCATCGTTATGATCAAAAAATACAAAACCTTCACCGTCAGGTCCACGATGTTCAATTTTTTTTGACATCTGAACCAGCCATTTTGGAAGTTCATTACTTACTGATGAAGTTAATGCTACAAGACCAATTATGCCACACATATTTAGGAGTTTTTATTCGTTAAAAACATATTGTAAAATTACGATTTTTGAGAAAGGCGTGAAATTTTATTATTGTTACCATAATTTCATTATTCAACATTGTATCTTTTCAAGGAAAGATGCGTAACTTAGACTTGAAATGTTTATGTATATCAATTTTTATTATATTCTCTGTTAGTTTCTCATAACTAGAAAACACTAAAACCAGCTTATTCCCACTCTGAACTAAATTAGATTTATTATTTAGTATGGAAGTTCGTTGCTTGCGTACTAAATTGATTCAACAAGATGTAAAACATGAATAAGGGGAATATCAACTCATTAGCAGAAGAAAATAAGAAATTAAAACAAAATTACTTACTGCTTGAGCAGAAGGAGCGAACGATACGAGTTATTAATAATTTTGCGGTTTCAATACTTCAACAAGAAACAGTCGATGAAATTGCTTGGGCGATTGCCAAAAATGCCATTGCAAAATTAGGTTTTATTGATTGTGTCGTTTATTTATTGGACGAGGAAACGGATTTATTGATTCAAACTGCAGCACATGGTCCTAAAAATCCAGAATCTTATACGATAAAAAATCCAATAAAAATCCCATTAGGAGAAGGGGTTGTAGGAACGGTTGCACTCACAGGAAAACCAGAACTAATTTTGGATACTTCAAAAGATAAACGATATATTTTAGATGATGAAATGCGTTATTCTGAATTAGCTGTTCCTATCACGTTAGGCAGAAAAGTTATAGGCGTTATAGATTCTGAGCATCCCGATAAGAATTTTTATACAGAAGAACATCTGGAAGTGATGACTACAATTGCCTTAATGTCTGCTACTCGTCTAAAAAGTGCTATGACGCAAGAAAAACTAAATCGGTATCAAAATGAATTAGAAGAATTAGTAGAACAAAGGACGGTAGAACTTCATAAAGTTATCCATCAATTAAAACACGCTAATGCAGATTTAGAAAATTATGCTTATGCTGCTTCTCATGATTTACAAGAACCATTACGTACTATCAGTAGTTTCTTACAAATCATTAGGAAAAGAGAGAAAAATCTATCTAAGGAATCACTGGAATTTATGAATTATGCAATAGATGGGGCTAAGCGGATGAAACAACTTTTGGAAGGTACGCTCTCTTATGCTCGAATTAATGCAGTTAGTCATAAAGTAACTCCTGTAGATCTTAATCGAGTGTTACAACGTGTTTTACAGGATTTATCTTTTACTATTAATAATACAAATGCCATTATAGAACGCCCAAATAATCTACCAATCGTAAAAGGATATAAAGTCTTATTGACTCAATTATTTCAAAACTTACTCTCAAATGCAATAAAATTTAGTCAGGAGGATGTGCAACCACGTATTAAAATTATCTATACAGAAGAACGTGCGTATCATCGTTTTGAAATTCATGATAATGGAATAGGCATAAAGCCTGAGTTTATCAATCAAATATTTAATCTTTTTACAAGATTGCATAAACAAGACTTTAAAGGTAGTGGTCTTGGTTTAAGCCTTTGTAAAAGAATCATAGAAAAGCACGAAGGAACAATAGGCGTTACTTCAAAAGGATTAGGTCATGGTACTTGCTTCCATTTTACTATTAAAAAGCATTAATCAACTAGATTATTTATTTAAAGTCATCACATGTTCTATAAGCTTTAATTACAGCTAATTCCCCGTCTTTTCCTGCTTGTGAGTTACCATGTTCCATACCTAGTATGCCTTTAAAATCACGTTTGTGAATATATTTAAATACGTTTTTATAGTTTATCTCTCCAGTAGTTGGTTCTTTTCTACCTGGATTATCCCCAATTTGAAAATAGGCGATTTCATCCCATGTTTGCTCAATATTGGGAATTATATTTCCTTCAGTAATTTGTTGATGATAAATATCAAATAATATTTTACATGCAGAACTATCTACGGCTTTACAAATTTGATAGGCCTGTGCCGATTTTGTTAAAAATAATCCAGGATGATCTCTAAAATTAAGGGGTTCTAATACCATTACTAGATTATGAGGTTCTAGTAATTCACTTGCTCTTTTAAGGGTTTCTACCACATTTGTAGTTTGATACCCCATATCTTGTCGATTATCTAATGCACCAGGTACTACGGTCATCCATTTAGCATTTACTCTTTTTGCTACTTCGATGGATTCCTTTATTTGTTGTAAAAACTCTGCACGATAGGCTTCGTCTCCGCTTGCTAAATTTGGTTTATGCCAATATATTTTATGAGCCACAAAAACGCCCATTTCTATATTGTGTTTCGCCATAGTTAGAGCCATTTTTTCCTGCATAGCCATAGGACGATTTTTCATTCCATTATCCTCAAATGATCTGAATCCCTGAGCTGCCATGAATTTTAATTGGTCAATTGGATTCGTGCCAGCATGATGTTGAAACATGCCTAAATGAGGGGCATAGTTTAGGTTGAAAGTTGGTTCGCTCATGATAGATTTATTTTTAGCAATTAATGGTAATCCTGTAGCTAAAGTAGCAGCAGTTATAGTTGTATTTTGTATAAATTTTCTACGTTGCATTATTAATTAATTGGTTTTATGTTGGTTTTGAAAATTAGAAATTACGATTTTTAATTCACTAGGGTATTTCCATAAACTTGTGCACCTGTAAACAAATACGCCATTTTGGATTTGCTTTGACATATTCTATCATTAAAGGTAGCATTTTATCAGATTTACTCCATTCAGGTTGTAAAAATAATTGACAATTAGGATTAACCTGAGCGGCATATTCCTCCGCCCATTTGAAGTCATGTTTGTTATATACAATGATTTTTAGTTCATCTGCCTTTTGAATGACTTCGGGTAAAGGGAATTTAAATTTTTTAGGAGATAAACATATCCAATCCCAAGAGCCAGTAAGTGGGTGGGCACCCGAGGTTTCAATGTGCGTTCGGATACCATTGGATTGTAGTTGTTGTGTCAAGTAGGATAAATCGTACATTAATGGTTCACCGCCTGTAATAACGGCTATTGGACTAGGATGCTGTTTTATAAAATTAACCATTTGGGTAATAGAGACTTTTGGATGAGCATCAGCGTCCCATGAGTCTTTTACGTCACACCAAGTACATCCAACATCACACCCTCCTAATCGAATAAAATAAGCTGCTTTCCCTTGATGAAATCCTTCCCCTTGAATGGTGTAGAAATGCTCCATTAAAGGTAACTCAACAGCAGTATCTAATAATGTTTTCATGGAACAAAGATAAGATTAAAAAGACTTGTTATAAAAACAGTCTGTAAAAATTTTGTTTTACGAGTTCTTTTTTACTGAAATCGTATTTTATAATAGTTTATAGAATTACGGTTATTCTAAACTTATTATTTCATAAATGAATGTATAAAAAGAGATGAATTACATGAGATTTGTCAGCAGATAAGGACCTGATGCTTCGTTTGGTAAAAATGAAATTAGTTTTATAGCTTTACTTTGCTCCTTGCTCCTTTAATTTAATTCAG
>CAYLSF010000418.1:0-6341 GCA_964385675.1 uncultured Saprospiraceae bacterium | reverse complement strand
GTCCAACTTAACCCGTGTAAACCTTTCCTACCTTCCTCTGTTTAAGCCAAAATTGAAGTTTCTTTCAAGAAAAACATTAAAATCCATCTTTATGAAAACGTATTTACAACTGCTTTTTAGCCTTTGGCTACTTTTCTATTCTATTTCTACAACTGCTCAAAATTGGAATTGGGTCAATAGTTTTGGTAGTATTTCGGGTAATGATGAAGTCCGAGATATCGTTACAGATAATCAAGGAAATGCTTACGTAACAGGTAATTTTAATGGTACAATTCAAACTCCCGCAGGAACAATTACAAGTGCAGGAGGACAAGACTTTTTTGTAGCAAAATATGACTCTATTGGAACATTACTTTGGATAAAAAGTGCAGGAGGAACAACAGATGCTGATCTTAGTGAGGGGATTGATGTAGATGCAAATGGAAATGTTTTTATAGCAGGCGTATTTTCGGGAACAGCTATTTTTGATAATATTACCGTCAATTCAGGTTCTGGGTTAAATGCGGTTTTCTTAGCAAAATATAATACAAACGGAACGATTCAATGGGTTCGTACTGGTACAAATAATAATCAGTTTGGTACTTTCTTAGGGGACATAGCACATGATGTAAAAGTAGATGATAATGGAGATGTTTATATAACAGGGCAAAAGACCGCTGTAATGAACTTTGGTAACATTACGGTAACGAATCCAAATGGCTTTTCAATTGGTAGTTTTTTGGTAAAATACAACACAAATGGAACGCCGCTTTGGGGAATTCCAATAAATCCAACTAACATATCTTATCAACCCGCCAAACTACAACTACTTAATAATCAGGTCTATGTCTTATATATTGATTATTCCAATGGCTTTGAATTGACTGTGGCAAGATATAGTGCAGCAGGAAGTTTTATTAATACGTTTGCTCCATTTACAGATGGCGGTATTTTTCAGCAATCTGATGAAATTGAATTTGTGGTAGGGTCAAATGGAAATATTACCTTAATTGCAGAGTTTCAAGCAAGCGTTTTGGTGGGGGGAAACCTATTAACTACTGGAACAGGATTTTCATCAAAGGATATTTTTTTAACACAAATTAATGCGAATGGTGTATTTCAATGGGTGAAACAATTGAGCGGAGGAGCAGCGGATAAGGAAGGGGGAATTTCTATTGATGCCAATGATAATATTTATATCTCGGGATATTTTAATAATGCCATATCTATTGATACGACGGTTTTACAAGGGATTGGACAAGAGGCTTTTGTGGCTAAATTTCAAGATAATGGGGACTTAATTTGGGCAAGAACAGGAGGAAGCGGAAATACAGTTTCTAATGCAATTTCTGTCAATAACGATGGCGATATTTTTATAGGTGGTCAATTTAATGGAACTGCATTATTTGATGGCAATCAAGTAACAAGTAGTGGTTCAGGAGATGGTTTAATCGTAAAATTAGGATGTGAACCTCGCCCTATTTCTGAAGTGATTGGGGATACATTAGTTTGTATTGGTTCTAGTACTTATGAAGCCGTCAATAACTCATTAGGAAATACATTTTTATGGACCGTATCGGGAGGAGGAATCCTAACAAATAATGGAAATCAAGCGACCATTAACTGGACACAAACAGGAACTTATACAGTAACGGTTGCACAAACCAATGAATGTGGGACAGGCGAACCCTTTTCATTTGAAGTTACGGTAAAAGATGTACCCGTTTTACCGATTATCAATGGAGATACAACGGATTGTTTAGGCTCGGCAACATATAATGTGACCAATAATTTTGACTCGGATAATTATAATTGGACAGTATCGGGTGGCGGAAACTTATTCCCTTTAGGCAATACCGCTATTGTAAATTGGGCGGTGACAGGTACACACATTTTAAGTGTCTCCGCCGCTAATTTATGTGGAACAAGTCCTGTTGGAAATTTGACGGTAGATATTTCTGAAATACCTGCACAGCCAAGTCCTATTACAGGTAATACCAATGTTTGCCAAAGCACACAAACCTATACGATTTCACAAAATAGCAATACAGACTACACCTGGTCGCTAAGTTCTGGTGGTTCTATTACTTCAAGTGGAAATACAGCAACTATCAACTGGACAACAGCTGGAACGCATACCTTAAGTGTAACGCCCTTTAATGAATGTGGCGTTGGTTCTGCGAGAAGTATTTTAGTGACGGTGACAGAAATCCCACAACAACCTTCCACAGTAGTCGGAAGTACCACCGTTTGTCAAGGTTTTCAATCTTATTCGGTTGTTGGTATTACAGGAATTGCTTATAATTGGGTGTTAAGTGGAGGTGGTACAATCAATGCGTCAAATGAAACGGCTACCATCAATTGGACAACATCAGGGACGCACACTCTAACGATTACACCATCTAACGTATGTGGTACGGGAACACCTAGAACAATTACAATAAATGTCTTAGATGTACCCAATCAACCTACTGAAATTTTAGGAATTGATACTGTCTGTATTGGTACACAAAATTATTCAGTTGCTCCTCAAACAGGCGTAAACTTTAACTGGCAACTGTCAGGAGGAGGAACGGTTTTACCGAATGGAAATTTAGCGACAATCAATTGGATAACGCCCGGTACACATACTATTACCGCAACGCCTTCCAATACTTGTGGAACAGGGCAAGCACGCTCTAAATTAGTTTTTGTAAAAAATACCAATGCTCAAATTACGGCTATTACAGGAGAAGATGAACCTTGTCTAAATATTGAAAATTATAGCGTACCGAATATTGGTGGCTTGACCTATAATTGGAATGTAACAGGTGGTGGAACGATTACCGATTTAGGAAACGCAGCTTTTGTAGATTGGACAAGTACGGGGATTTATACCTTATCCGTTGCAACCTCTGATGGCTGTACCAATTCATTGACCGTCTCAGTAGATGATGTACCGAGTCAGCCTTCACAAGTTTTTGGAGACACCACAGTTTGTTTAGGGTTTTATAATTATTCTATTTTAAATCAACCTGACGTCAATTATACATGGACACTTTCAGGTGGTGGTATTTTAACCCAAAGTGGTAATGCGGCTAATGTAAATTGGACACAAACTGGAACACATACGTTGACCGCTACGCCTTCTAATGATTGTGGATTAGGAACACCTCGTAGTCAAACCATTACGGTGTTGGATATTCCAACTCAACCTTCGGGAATCACATCAACTACTACCATTGACACCTTGACTTGTCTGACGACCGAAACGTATTCCATTACTGCTCAACCTAATGTAAACTACAATTGGACTTTATCAGGAAATGGGACTTTGGTACAAAATAACAATAGCATTGACGTAACATGGTTGACACCTTCTGTAGATAATGAAATTACCGTTACCACTTCTAATCTATGTGGAACAAGTCCACAACAAAGTTTAAGTATTGATGTATTAGATATTCCACAAGTCGCTACTATTCAAGGGAGTACTGATGTTTGTTTAAATACAAATCAAATGTATGTGGTGCCTTTAATTATTGAAAACACCTATAATTGGTCATTATCATCAGGGGGCGTTTTGACGGTTATTAATGATACTGCGTATGTGAATTGGCAAAGTACAGGAACGCATACGTTGACGGTTTTACCAACCAATATTTGTGGAAATGGACAAGCTCGAAGTATTCAAATTACGGTAAATGATGTACCTACTCAGCCTATTGGATTTACGGGAAGTTTAAATGCTTGCCAAACTTTAGAAGGCTATGGTGTCACAGCGGAATCGGGTGTAAGTTACAATTGGAGTTTAAGCGGTGGCGGTTCGTTGGTGGCATTAAGTAATTCTGCTAATGTCAATTGGACAGTGCCAGGTACTCATATTTTAACAATTACCCCAACGAATCAATGTGGAACAGGAACAGCTTTAAGTCAAACGGTTTCCGTACAAAATGTTCCTGCGTCTCCATCTAGTATTGCGGGTATCGACAGTACCTGTATCAATACGACGGATAACTTTACCATTACGCCTCAAAGTGGGGTGACGTATAGTTGGTCTCTTTCTAATGGTGGTAATTTAAATTTTAATACCAATACCGCTTCAGTCAATTGGAATACTACAGGAGACCAAATTCTAAGCGTTTCTGCCACAAACACTTGTGGTACATCCATTCCAACAACCCAAACAATTACAGTTTTAGATGTACCCTCACAACCTACAATTTCGGGGATTACCAATGTTTGTATCAATGACACCGAAACTTATGCTGCATTAAGCAATGCCACCAATTATACATGGACAACTACAGGTGGAACGGTCAATGGAAGTGATGTAACATGGACAACTTTAGGAAGTCAAACCTTAACCGTTACCCCTTCTAACTTCTGTGGAAATGGTACAGCTAATTCAACGAATATTTTGGTCGAAACGATCCCCAATATTACATCAACTATCACAGGAAATAGTGCAGTTTGTTTAGGGATTACAAATTATAGTTTACCTCAAATTACGGGCGTTAATTATGCTTGGAGTATATCAGGCGGTGGCTCAATTACAGCCCTCAATAATGCTGCAAATATCAACTGGACAACGCCTGGCACACATACGATTACCGTGATTCCTTCTAATGATTGTGGTAATGGAAATACGATAACTAAACAAGTTACAGTTAATGCCATTCCGCCCGCACCTGCTGCTATTGTAGGCGTAGATACTGCTTGTTTAAATACATTAAGTAACTATTCAACGACTGCACAAAGTGGCTTAAACTATAATTGGAGTTTATCAAATGGAGGAAATTTAACGTCTAACAATAATACAACAGATATTAATTGGACGAATACAGGGCTTCAAACCTTAACGGTTACCGCATCAAATATTTGTGGTGTTTCCAACCCAACGTCAAAGAGTATTACTATTTTAGATGTTCCTATTCAGCCAACGATTTCGGGCGATGTAGAAGTTTGTCAAAATGATAGTGAAACCTATATAGCTACAAGCAATGCAACTGACTATACATGGACAACTTCTGGAGGAACTGTAAATGACAACACCATAACTTGGACAACTTTAGGGAATCAAACCTTAACCGTAACCCCTTCTAATTTCTGTGGAAATGGAGTGACCACTTCTGCTAGTATTTTGGTAGAAACAGTACCTGTAATTACACAACCTATTGATGGAGATACAGTTGTTTGTCCTGGTCTATTTACGTATAGTTTGCCACAAATTGCTAATGTAGATTATGCTTGGTCAATCTCTGGTGGTGGAATTATACAAGCTACCAATAATACGGCAAACATTAATTGGGTAACGCCTGGGAATTATGAAATTTCAGTGATTCCTTTAAATGATTGTGGGGTTGGAGATACGCTATTTAAATCCGTTACGGTCTTGACACCTCCTCTTCTTTCGGGAGACATTATAGGGGAAAGTCAAGTTTGTAAAGAAAGTGTGGAAACTTATACGATTACAAACGGGAATGTAAGCGATTGGACGTATAATTGGACGATTGATAATGGAAATGTAGTAACAGGAAATAATGGTCAAGTGACTGTTAATTTCAATACTAATGGTTTGACTACTTTAACACTAGAAGTTAGCAATCAATGTGGAACAGCTCCCTTAAAAACACTAAATATTCTAGTAGAGGATAATGCTCCAAATATCACAGGAAATATTATTGGAGACACCTTAGTGTGTCAAAATGCAGATGTAGCTTATACCGTAGCTGGAGGTTCAGATTTGGATTATAATTGGTCAATCTCTGGCGGAGGTATAATTTCAGCGTTAGGTAGTAATAGCCTAGTCAATTGGCAGACCGATGGTACGTACGATATTAGTGTTTTTGCCTCCAATTTTTGCGGAATAGGCGATACAATTTCTACTACGGTAACGGTTGAGAATCCATTAGAGCGACCACAAATTACATTAGCTAATGATTCGTTGATTTCCAGTAATTTAAATATTTTATCTCAATGGTATTTTAATGGAATTCCAATAGAAAACGCTATTACTGCTGCGATTCTCCCTATCAATCAGGGTATTTATACCGTAGAATCTTCTAATATTTGTGGAACGACTTCCTTATCCAATGAATTTGCTTTTGGGTTAGAAGGTGGCTTTTTTGCTTATCCAAATCCTGCGAATGAGCAAGTAACCCTCCGTATTCCAGATTATTTAACTTGGTACACTATTGATATTATCAATCAAAATGGAAGTTATGTTCATTCGACTATTAATAATACAGGGTTTAATGAAGTTCCAATAGATATTAGTGGATTGGCAGCAGGGATCTATTTACTACGAGTAGATACGGAATTATTGGTATTTTATCGGAAATTGGTCGTGGTGCGGTAAGCTTTTAGGGTTGAACAAGATG
>CAYLSF010000417.1:0-6349 GCA_964385675.1 uncultured Saprospiraceae bacterium | reverse complement strand
ACGTCATTCCAAACTTGATTTGGAATCTCACTAATGCTGATCAAGACGACTTTTCGTAGAAAAGAGTCATGAAGATTCAGAAAATATTCCGATAAATTTGAAATAGTTGATAGTTATTTATTTCCTAAAATAAATATGGAATTTGGTGAAAATCTCAATTAATATAAAGCATCGTCTCCAAATGTTGTCTTCTCGAATCATATTTAGCCTGTGCTTCTGCTAAATACATCGTCTGATTAGCGTTTTTAATAAAGAAGTAGATACCTACTAAAATCATAATCGCTCCGCATACCGTTAACTCCATCATATTACCTAGTCCTGCTAATCCAAACATAAACCCCATACCACTCCACACAATAGAAGGGGTATGATCAATTTGACTAGAAGGCACCTTAATTACCCCATTTTGATTAAATTCTTGTACTTGTTCTAGCCATCGTTGGTCTAAATCATCTATCAATTTCTGAATAGAAGTATCTATTTTTCGAGGTTTGGGAGGAGGCGGAACGGGGGGAGTACTTTGTACAGGATTTTGAGTAGGTACAAAAGGCATTGCTGCAATGGGGGGAGTATTGGTATCTGCTGCATAAACTTTTGTAAAAATAGAATTGGAAGTTCGTACAATCTCCAATTGACTTTTACAGATGGTACAGGTCACGTATTTTAAGTTTATTCCTGCTTCTAGGACATTCCCACAATGATTGCAATTGAGTAAGATTAATTCCATTTTAGGTATAAGGTTTGGGGTATAAGGTTTAAGGCAAACTCAAACCTTATACCTATTTTAAGATATAAGTGGTGTCGTTGGTAATTGTTTGATGAGTTGTTCTCGTTTATTTTCATAGAGGACTTTTGCGTCTAAGTATTGCTGTTTTTTTATGCTAATAAAGGCAGCAATCACAACAGCAAGTACCATTAGAAATGAACCAATAGAGACTAATGTAGAATTTACTTTCATACCATATAATGCTAAAATTCCTCCTAGAATAGCTGTCATAAAAGGAAACCAGACATTTTCAGTATCACTAGCATTAAGGGATAACCCCAAGATAGTATGTTGCTGTAATTCTTGATTCCATGCTATATCTAAATCATCTATTTCTTTTTGGATTAAGGTATATTGTTGAGCAATTGATTTGTTTGATGTATTAGAAACGGTATCGTCAAGGGGTAATAATTCTTGACGGTGAATTAGTGCATTATTTTGTTTGGGTTCAATTAATTCATGCTCTAATCTAACCTTTGTATAAATTGAATCAGAAGTCCGAATAACTTCTAATTGACTATCACAAAAAAGACAGGTTAGAAATTTAGTGTTCCGAGTTGTTTCTATCACATTTCCACAATGATTACAGTTGAGTAAGATTAATCCCATTTTGCTGTTTTTGATTTAAGGTAAAAGTGGTGTCGCTGGTAATTGTTTGATGAGTTGTTCTCGTTTATCTTCATAGAGGACTTTCGCTTCTAAGTATTCTTGTTTTTTGCTATTGTTAATGACTGCAAAGATAATCGCTACAACCATCAGAAAAGCACCGATAAATATTAACGTTGGACTAGCACTTGCACCAGATATAGCTAAAATACCGCCAAAAGTGGCAATAACTAGTGGTATAAATACATTTTCAAATTCATTATTTGTTGGAAGTGCACCATTAATTTTATATTGCTGTAATTCTTGATTCCAGGCTACATCTAAATCATCTATCTCTTTTTGTATAATCGTATATTGCTGAACTTGAGAATTAGAAACTCGTGGTGGAGAAGGATTTGAAAATGATTGTTGAGTATGAATGAGGGAATTATTTTGAATCGTGGAAATGGGATGATGATCTAACTTTACTTTTGTATAGATAGAACTAGAAGTCCGAATAACTTCTAATTGACTATCACAAAAAAGACAGGTTAGAAATTTAGTATCCCGAGTTGTTTCTATCACATTTCCACAGTGATTGCAATTGAGTAAAATAGGTTCCATAGAAAGAGGGTTTAATCCCGGTAGCTTTCGGGAGAGGTATAAGGTGTAAGATAATTAAGGTTTCCTTAAACCCTAAACCTTATACCTTGTACCTTCTTGTCCAAAAATAGAAAAAAAGAAGGTATCAATCAAGTGGTTAAAATTATGTACCTTTGAAAGATTTGAAAACTATAGGTAGAAAGGATTATTTCGACCATTATCGCAAATAGAAAAGCATTGAATTTAAAAATAATATCTGCTGGGGCAGGAAGTGGAAAAACCTATCGACTGACACAAGAAATGGTGCAATTACTCAATCCAACTAATCCTAATCAAGTACGAGCGAGCGGAATTATTGCAACGACTTTTACTAAAAAAGCGGCTGGTGAGTTGCAGGAACGGGTTCGATTGAAACTGTTAGAAGATGGATTTGTGCAAGAAGCGGATGAATTGACGAATGCTTTGATTGGTACGGTACATAGTTTGGGCGTAAAATTATTGCGTCGATTTGCGTTTGAAGCAGGCGTATCTCCAGAGGTAGAAATCATAGCAGATGAGGATCAGCAATTAATGTTTAATCAAGCGTTATCTTCTGTCTTAAAACCTAAACGCATTCAGCTGATGGAGGAGCTTAGTGAGCGATTGGGGTTAAATAAAAAAGATAGATATGATTGGCGAATTGAAGTAAAGCGAGTTACGGATATTGCTCGGGCAAATGCTTTTGATATAGCGGTATTAGAAAAGAGTAAACAAAACTCTATTGAGTCGTTAATGGCATTTATGCCAAAGGTGTCAAAGAAATCTCAAAAATGGTACACCGAGCAAATTTTAGAACATTTAAAAACAACCTTAAATGCGTTAAAAACCAATGAAGATTCCACAAAGGCGACGCAAAATGTTATCAATAACTTTCAAGGATTTTATAATAAATTAAATAATCAAGTGCCACTCAATTGGCATGAGTGGATAAAATTATTTAAAGACTGTGGAAAGGTAGGAAAGAAGAGTAGGGGAGACGTAACGGATTTAAGAGAATTTGTAGAAGGCATAGAGCAACACCCTGATTTACATAAGGATATAACACGGTTTATTGAGGAAATATTTAATATCAGTATTGCTGCATTAAGTGAGTATGACGCCTATAAAAAGCGTAGAGGGCTGATTGATTACATTGATATGGAAACCAATGTAAGGCAAATGTTAGATAATCCTGTGGTGCAAGAAGTATTGACTGATGAATTGGATTTGTTGATGGTAGATGAGTTTCAAGATACGAATCCACTTCAATTAGAAATCTTTTTTAAACTCTCCAAATTTGCCAAATTCTCTATATGGGTAGGCGATCCAAAGCAATCTATTTATGGCTTTAGAGGGGCAGATCCCGAACTGATGAAAGCCATTATAAAATCTGTAGGCGGTATCAAACCCGAAGATATTCAAGATAGGTCGTGGCGATCAAGGCAAGATGTGGTACATACAACGAATGCTTTATTTTGTAAAGCTTTTCCCGACTTACCCACGGAACACGTTGCCTTAGATCCAGTACGTAAAAAACATCAAGACCATTTTGAAATGGATAATGCTTTAATGCATTGGCATTTTCAATATGATGGAAAAGGGAGACGTTTGCCAGGAAAACCATGGTTTGAAAACTGCATCGCTAGAAATATCACAAAGTTGCTGGAAAAGAAAATTATCATTTACGCCAAAGCAGAGGATAAATTTCGAGAGTTAGAACCAGGTGATATTGCGGTGTTGTGTAGGACGAATTTTGAATGTGTCGCTATGGCGGAGTCGATTCATCGAGAAGGACTGAAAGCTGCAATTGCCCGAAATGGCTTACTGCAAACCGCAGAATCCCGATTGATTTTGGCTTGTTTGAAATTTATTTTAAATCAAGCTGACGCCCTTTCTATTGCTGAGATTTTATTATTAGCCAGTAAAAAAGATATTGAAAATATTATCGATCATCGGCTGACTTTCTTGGATAATCGAACGCATAAAAATGAGAGTTGGGCGGCAGAAGATGAGTTTATTCAACAATTGCATAATCTTCGCTCAGAGGTGTCGGAGTTATCAAGTGCCGAAATATTAAATTTACTGATTGAGTATTTGGATTTGAGGCGTATCATTGCAAGTTGGGGGAATATGGAGCAGCGATTTTCCAATATTGATGAGTTACGACGCTTAGCCTTGCAATATGAAGAAAATTGTAACCGATTGCATACGGCTGCTTCTTTGGGAGGATTTCTATTGTGGCTCAATGAGTTAGGCGGAAATGGAATGGATGCACAAGGTTCGGGGGAAGGGCGAGAATCAGTCAATGTATTGACCTACCATAAAAGCAAAGGCTTAGAATGGCCTGTGGTGATTTGCCATGCCTTAGAAGGAAAGCTAAAAGATAATTTGTGGGGGATTCATATTATACCAGAATCGGAGGAAGTCGATTTAGATAATATTCTAGGGAATCGTTGGTTACGCTATTGGATAAATCCGTATGCGGATCAATTGCGAGGAACGCCATTAGAGGAACGTTTAGAAAAAAGCGAGGCTAAGAAAAAAGTAGTTAAACAAGCCTTACAAGAAGAAGCAAGGTTATTATATGTTGGAATTACAAGGGCTAGAGATTATTTGGTATTTCCAACCCGAAAAGGAAAAGCAGCGAATTGGCTTAACAGAGTGTGGCAAAATGGTAATAGTTCTTATGAAACGCTTGATCCGTATTTAGCTGGAAATGGAGAATCAGGTACGTATGAAAGTCCATGGTTTTGGGATTCACATAATATTCCAATGGATACTGAAATTAGAGCGTTTCCAAAGGAATTTACTTACACTGATGTTACGTTAAAACCGATTCCTTTTATTGAAAAACAAGCGGGTTTTAAAACACATTTTCCATTTTTATATGATTTTGATCATGAAAATCTAAAAGAGGAATTTAAACTTCGATATGATTTTGAAACTCGATACACCGATCCGCTTTTACTAAAAGAAGAAGCTAGTGAATATTTGGTCGCAAAAGTTATTAAAGCTTTTTTGTGTGCCGATAGCTTAAAACGTCCTTTTGCAGAGCGACTCAGTATGGCAGACGATATTATCCGAAATTTTGAAGCCGTTGATATGGTGACACCCAAACAAACGGTAGCGATTTCGGAAGCCTATTATCAATATTTACACGAAACTTATTCGATAAAAGGCATATATCGGAAATATCCAGTACAAATTTATCATAAAGGACGATTACACGATACCATTGTTGATTTGATTTTGTTAACGAATAAAGGGATAGTCATTGCTCAAAATAGTGGGTTTAATGGTGGACATAAAAAATGGAAATCAAAAGCCATTGAACTCGCTTCATGGATGTATTTAGTTAAAAAAGGCGTACACCAGCATTTTACCAATTATAAACCTACCAATGCAAAATTGATGGTGCATTTTGTATTAAGTGGGGGAGTGGCAGCCTTTAAGACTTTGGAGAAACTTACAGTGAAGAATTAGTTCACCTCTGCTAATGCTTCTGCTTTGACTGCTTGTAGATTTCTATAAATTTGGTGTAGTTTTTCAGGAATTAAAGCATCTAAAGCAGGTGAGATGTAATAAAAGTATTGATCTCCTTTTTTTTCTAAAAAAGCAAAATGCCAAAGCTGACCAACTATTAAACCTCCTTTTATGAGCGTTTTACCGTTAATTGCTAAGGCAGTTAGTAGTTGGGCCAATAACTGAATTTCTGGGTCACCTGTTGGTTTGCTTGGCTTAAACTTCTGGAGAAAGAAGTAAGGCATTTGTGGTACCCTAGAACCTGTTGCTACTAAATAGTCAGCCGTTCCTTTTAGTATAACCTCTTCAAATTCATAAGTTATATTTATTTCATACCAATCATCTAACTTACCTGTATAGAAGTCAACTAGATTTAAGATAGGTGTAATAAATTTAGCTTTTAATTTTTCCTCTAAATATGCTGTTAATTTCAACTCATGTTTATTGATTAGGGCATTTAAAACCGATTCTTCACTAGAAGATAGTTTATAATCATATTCAAACCAAGGTTGGAACTTAGATTTATTGTAGATGATTTCCACATCAAAAAACTCATTAATTTTTTCTAAAGTAACTGTAGAAAATGATAATATTGATTTTTGTTGTTTCATGAATTTACAATTGTGAATTTAAGCTACTGTCAACTCTATATATTGCCTTAGATGCTTTGGATGAAAAGCTAAAACAATTTCTTTTTGAGGGATGCCTCTTTCTATTAAACGATCCCCAACCATTTCTTCTGTATTATTAATTTAACAATAAGTAAAAATACAATTTTAAGCCATTATTATCAATATAAATAGTGTAATAATCCTTTGTTTTAAAATTAAAAGGACATCATGCAATCAATAAAAA
>CAYLSF010000416.1:0-6354 GCA_964385675.1 uncultured Saprospiraceae bacterium | reverse complement strand
AATTGTATTATAATCGTTTTATATATGATAAGAATGGACGCAGTTTCAAATAATACAAATATAGACGTGAGGCATACATCATTGGATGGATTAGTAGAACAGGCATTACTCTTTCAATATAGTGAAAAGAAACGTTCAAAAGAATTTGCTAAAATAGCTTTAAAAAGGTCTCAAGAGCAACAGGCATTTACGGCTCAAGCTAAAATGCTTAACTTGCTGGGTTATCATACTTTTGCAGAAACAAAATACGAAGAGGCAACCTCTTACTTAGAACAAGCTGCTGCAATAGCTGGAAAACTTAATAATGCAGAATTACTGGCTCACGCATTGAATACATTAGGTAATGTATATTTAGCTCAAAACGATTACAAGAGTGCAGTTTCTTATTACTTTGATGCCCTTAAGGAGGTTTCAAATGGTAAAATCTATGCCTTAATTCACATGAATTTAGGTACGGTTTACAGAAGTCTTAAAGATTATGAAAGTGCGATTAAATATTACTTAGAAGCACAAGACCTGAATGAAAAGGACGCAAAAGATAAACGCCTTAGAGCTTTATTAAAAGCAAATATTGGAGCAATATACTTTGAATTAGGGCATCATGACAAAGCCTTAGCGTATATTGAAGTGGGTACGGTTACGCTCAAGGAAATAGGAGATAAAAATGGAATGGCTATTTCTTATCTTTTTTATGCTAGATACCATATTTACACTAATGATTACGTCAAGGCATTAGAAGATTCTCAAAAAGCCTATGCGTTGAGTAGTGAAGTTGGGAATAAATATGTGATGTGTCGAGCTTTGAATCACATTGCTAAAACACAAATTTTATTAAATAATGAGCAAGAGGGAGAAATAAAGTTAAAAGAGGCTTTAATTTTAAGTAAAGAATGTCTTTTGGATGAAGTTTCTGCTGATGTTTTATTTCAATTAGGTGAATTATCTCGGAAACGCTTGACTTATGAATTAGCTAAAAATTACCTAGAAGAGGCGATTGTTTTTTATACTAAGTCAAGAAATTTTGAAGCAATTGAATTGTGTTATAATGAACTCTCTTATTTACATGAACAGACAGAAAGCTACACTTTAGCACTAGAATATGCTCGTAAGAGATTTGACTTGATAGAAGACAAGAGTAAGGAATTTAAAGAATCTTATACGACGAAAGTTGATATTCAATTTTTATTAAAAGAACGGGAACAAGAAATTCGGAATCTTGAAGAACAAAATAAACTTCAGGCAGAATTACTTATGAAATCCAAACAAATTGAAGAGCAAAATGAGAAACTTCAACAAATCAATCAAGAGTTAAAACGTTTTGCTTATGTTGTCTCTCATGACTTTAAAGAACCGCTTCGTATGATTAATGCCTACACAGGGTTACTTAAAAGAGAGTTGGAAGATGTCTTGGATGACTATACCGTAGATTTTATGAATTTTATTACGGATGGAGCAAAGCGAATGCAGGGACTGATTGATAGTTTGCTTCAATACTCAGCTATTGATAAAAAGCAATTTGAAGTACAGGAAGTAGAATTAAATGATGTACTGTTTGAAGTAGAAATGAACTTGAAGGTAAAGATAGAGGAAACATCAACTCGATTAAATGTCGATAACTTACCAATTATTCGTTCGCACCATCATTTAATGCTTCAACTTTTTCAAAATCTAATTAGTAATTCTATTAAGTTTAGAAAAAAAGACATTACGCCTATCATTAATATTTCTACAGATATTCAAAGAGAAGGACAAGTTATTACGGTTTCTGATAATGGAATTGGTATTGATAAGGATAATGTTTCAAGAGTATTTGAAATGTTTTATCGCCCTCATAAGCGTACGGATTACGAAGGCACAGGGATTGGATTAGCTATTTGCCATAAAGTGATGCAAACTCAAAATGGAAAAATTTGGGTGGATTCAGAATTGGGTAAAGGCACAACTTTTTACTTGTTTTTTCCAAATGAGGTGATTTTAATGGAAGAGGATAACTAATTTTATCAATAATATGATTTTATCAAACGAACCAAATTTCATTACGATGAAATTTGGTTCATTTATTTTATGGAACAAAGGTTGAAAATTGAATGTTAAGTTTCTTGAATTGGGCAATGTGAAATTTAGTTTTATTTTTGTCATGATTGAAAAATCTTAAATCGAATTAAAATAATGCTTGATAAAGTAAGAATAGATAAATGGTTATGGAGTGTGCGAATTTTTAAATCTCGTTCTATGGCAACAGATGCTTGTAAGTCAGGAAAAGTCAAAATTAAAGGAAATTCTGTAAAGCCTTCCTACATGTTGAGTAGAGAAGAGGTTGTAGGTGTGAAAAAAAATGGATTTGATTATACCTATAAGGTAGTTGACTTAATTGCTAAAAGAGTATCTGCCAAATTAGCGCAACCTTGTTATGAGGATTTAACACCCGAAGCGGAATTACAGAAATACAATAATTGGTACAATGACAGGGTAAATAATTATGGACAAAGAGATAGAGGAGAGGGGCGACCGACTAAAAAAGAGCGACGTAATTTAGATAAATTTAAAAAGTGGTAAAAAATCTAGAGATGAATCAAAATCTATGTAAGCTCCTATATTTCCGATAGTTTTTAATAGTTATTGAAAGGATAGGGGATTGAGTTTTTGATTTTTATGAGAAAACCCTGCTTCCAACAAAGAACTACTTTGTTTTAATGCCATTATTGCTTACTTTAGACGCTAATTTTCTATTTTTTAAAAGAAGTTTTGGCATAAAATATTTCTCTTAACACCCTTAATTATGAATCAGGAATCTGTCTGCCGAAAAGGCAAGCTACGAATCAAAGATTCAAAAATTCCTAATTCTTAATTCCTAACTTAAAAAGGAATGCTTCTAAAGGACGACGCAAAAAAAATTAGTCCATTTCTAAAATATACAGCTTATATACTAGGGGTATTGGTATTATTTGCTGGACTATTTCTTTTGTTGCGTAGTTTGGTCCCGATTTATAATGATCTCCCTAAAGGGTTGATAAAGTGCGATGCTGAAAATGTACAAGGTCGCTCATTTGTAACAGGACGATACTTGTTTAACAATGGAATCACTAGAAGTAGAGAACAAGCCTTTAAAGGGCAATATTCCTCCAAAACCACAGCAACTCAAAAGCGTGGATTTTTATACAAACTAAGAAATCCTAGACCTGGTGAACGCTATAAAGTGCAAGTATGGCGATATCAAAAAACAGGAGAGGGTGGTGCGTTGAGAGTAAGTTCTGATTTGAAAAGTTTTACCAAAACGACGGCACAATCCATTCAACGAAAAAATAATTGGGATTTATTAGAATTGGTATTTAATGTACCATTTAATAAAAATCTAGAGTATCTTCTTTTTTATGTAGCAGCTACGGATAATGTCAGTACAGTTTATTTTGATGATTTAACAATTGAAAAACTCCGAACACCTGCTATAAATCCTCGTGCTTTTAGTCCTCGTCCGTTAAATTTGAGATTGACGGAAATTGCTACACAACAATTGAAAGAACAACAAGAAAATGCTTTAGCGAATGGTCTGTTGGAAAGCAATCCAAGTAGTTGGGTGGTTGGACAGTTGAAAGAAGGAGAACGTCGAGTTGATATTAAATTGCGGTTAAAAGGAAACCGAATTGATCACCTTAAAAATAAAAAATGGTCACTGAAAGTGGACGTGAACAAAAAGGCAGCTTGGAATAATATGACCAATTTCTCGCTTCAAAATCCAAGTTTGCGAAATTTTTTGAATGAATGGCTTTTTCATCAACTCTTAAAAAAAGAAGGAATTATCACGGCAGATTATGATTTTGTAGAATTGACCTTGAATAATGATTATTTAGGGGTTTATGCTTTTGAAGAGGGATTTGAGCAGCATTTGATTGAAAAAAATGAGCGACCTAATGGTCCAATTGTTCGCTTTTCAGAAGAAGCGTATTGGCAAAACTTTAAACGGCAACGTCAGCAAAACGATAGCGAAAACAAGAATACACAATTTATCAATAATATAGATGCAGCAAAAGCAGAACCATATAAGCGTAGGCAAGTACAAAATACGCCTTTATTAAAAGAGCAAAATGAGCTGGCTTTGAAGCTAATGAATGCCTTTAAATATGGTAAGAAGCAAGTTCCCGAGGTGTTTGATATTGATTTATTGGCAAAGTATTTTGCTATTGTGGATTTGATGCAAGCCTATCGAGGCATACAATGGCATAACCTGAGATTTTACTACAATCCTGTTTCTAGTAAGTTAGAACCTATTGGTTATGATGGTTTTGGAAGTGGTATCAATCAACCTTGGCACAATGGGAAGTTTATTGGTTACAAATCATTTACAGGCAAAAAAGCAGTAGGACTTATTGATTATATTTTTCAAGATAAAACCTTTTTGAAGCAATATTTAAACACATTGTATAAATATAGTAGCCGAAAGTTTATTGGACAATTTATGGTGGATATTGAGCAAGACTTATTGAAGCGAGAGCGATTTATACAGCGAGAGTTCAAACAATATATTTTTAATAGTCAAGCCATTGTAGATAGGGCGAATGAATTGCAAGGTTATCTAACACCATTTAATAATAGTTCTGTACAAGCCTATTTGGTATCTACCGATTTAGCGACGAAATTGATTAAAGTTACCAATTACCATAATGTCCCCCTAGAATTGGTAGGGTTTGGGGCAGAAGCAACAGAGATAGCAAGTAGTTTATCGCCTAGTTTGCTACTAAAAACGAATCAAGATAATGTTGAGCCTAAGTTTGTTCAAATTAAAGCAGGACGAGATATACAGTTTGCTTTTTATAAACTAACGGGTTTAGATTCTACGTTTGTGACCCCTGTAGAACCTTGGAGTCCACCACAAAATTATACACCTGAGCAGGCTTTATTTAGTAAACCAACTTTAGTCTCAAATGATATTTTTACCGTAAAAGATAAGACCATTCAATTTAAAATAGGAAAACATCAAGTTAATTTTGACATTGTTATTTCAGAAGGCTATCAAGTGATTATAAAAGCAGGAACACAACTGGACTTTGTAGAAAATGCGAAGTTTATTTCTAAGTCTCCTGTCTTTATGAATGGTACACAACGGAATCCAATTCAAATTATCTCTTCTGATGAAACCGCAAATGGATTTACGATTATAAAAGCCCCAAAGCCTTCTGCTTTAAAATATGTTCAGTTTAAAAATCTAAAAAAATTAGATTTTGAAGGTTGGCAAATCAATAGTAGTCTTACTTTTTATGAATCTGCTGTAACACTAGATCACTGTCAATTTGAAGATTGTGAAAGTGAGAGTGTGTTACAAATCTATCGTAGTCCTGTGAAATTATTGGATATTTCCGTTTTAAATGCACCATTTAATGGAATCAAGTTGGATTATTGTACGGGTGAAATCACGAATGCAACGATTAAAAATACAGGTGGAAATGGTATTGATGTATTGGGCGGGAATATTCAAATCGCCAATACTGTGCTTGAAGAAGTAAAAGATAAAGCTATTAGCGTTGGTAATAATGGTATGGCAACTATAAATACTACAACGATTGATAATACTAATATCGCTTTAGCCTCCAAAGACCTATCAACAATTCAAGTGGATTTTATTAATATAAAAAATTGCCAACATGGTTTCACGGCCTTCCAAAAGAAACCTGAATATGGAGGGGGCAAAATCTTGGTTAAAGATTATGACTCCTATAATATTCGTTATTTACATTTGATAGAAAAAGGTTCGCTGTTGGATTTGAAAGGTACGGAAATTACGGAGTTTTAGTGATTTTATTCTTTTACAAGAAAATATTTTATACTCCCTGTAAAGCAAATGGCATTTAAAATACGAGAAATAGAGGTCAATGAATATCCTTTTTTGAAAGAAATGTTATTTAAAGCATTGTACGTTCGAGAAGGGGAGAAACCTTTTGATAGAGCTATTTTGGACTCATCTGACTTACAAAAATACATAGCTAATTTTGGTCAATGGTCTGATTTGGGGTTGGTTCTACTGGATGGAGAAAAACTAGTGGGAGCAATTTGGAGTCGCTTGTTTACGATAGAAAAACCGAGTTATGGTTTTGTAGATGTAAACACACCAGAATTAACCATTGCAATCCAAACTGATTATCACAATAAAGGATTAGGTACTCGATTGATGAATGCTTTTTTTGAACTAGCTTTAGAAAAAGGTTTTGAACAAATATCTTTAAGTGCAGATAAAGAAAGCCCTGTTGTTAGGTTGTATTTACGATTGGGATTTCAAATTATTAAACAAGAAGGAACGGCATATACTATGCTTAAAAAACTATAAAAAATTATAAAAAACTATGATTGCCAATTTTAATATTG
>CAYLSF010000415.1:0-6362 GCA_964385675.1 uncultured Saprospiraceae bacterium | reverse complement strand
ATCTGAGATTACTCACTTCTTGAATAAGACAAAACAATTGGCTTACAGAATATGGTTTCAAGAACAGTTAGATAAGTTAAATTAAATTGGGTTTTGGGTAAAACTTCATGAGGTGTCCTAATAACGATTAAGACACCTCACGACTAATTACAAAGATTCCCAAAAGGTCTTAAAACTCTGCAACAAATACAGTCTCTTGCCCTTCATTAAGAATTACAAAATCATAAGCTCCTTCCCAACTAGCAGGGGCTTCGTAAGCGTAATTGCCTGGTGCATTAAATTCAAACCCGCCAACAAATTGTCCCTCTTTTAAAATTACAACTTGAACGAAACCATTGTCTGCCCCAATAGTAACAGTCCTTTCTTTTTGATCTCCCCAAACACCACCTAAATCAACTTGTAGAAAGGAAATAGTTTGAAAATTCGGCTGTACATTAGCGATAGCAGTAGTTGACAAAAAAGACAATACAAAAAAACAAGCGATGATTAATTTTAGTGTGCTTTTCATTTTTAATCGTTTTAAGTTTTAACCACTCTTTCCATAGACGCATAGGTATAGCAGCCTCTAAAAGAGTGATTTTTAAAGTTTTGAAAATTGAATCGTTATTTAATATTTGATAATCAGCTATTTACAAGTAGTCATTTGATTTATCCTCCAGTATAGCGGATATACTTTTCCACCCCTATCTTTAGAAGACAAGTCAATTTCAATCCTAACAAATGTATTTTAATATGTGCGTTATATACTTAATTTATCATCTCTGTACTTATATATACCAGAATCTAAAAAATGTAACACTTTTTCTAAAAAATATTTTTAGTGCTTTGAAAAAGTGTAATAATTGTCGGAACATCTGCAGACTCTTTTTACTCATTTAAGGAATCCTATTTTTTTCGCTTTATGATATTACAAAGGTAAAAGGGATTGGTGGATTAAAAATCCCTATTATTCTGTATTTTATAATTACCAATTTTCTATGATTTTTTCTAACTATAATTAAGTAGTTCTATATTCATTATATTTGTGTAAAAAAGGATTAATTTCTATATTTATAAAAGTTAAAACCTTGTAAATCAACATAAATGATAGCATCAGCACCTACTTTAGTTTGTCAAAAAGGAGCCTTCATTTTAGACAATAGAGTGACCTATATCAATTGTTCTTATATGTCGCCCATGCTAAAAGCAGCCGAAAAAATAGCCATTACAGAAATGCGTAAAATGCCTTACGATATTAAACCCAATGATTTTTTTGAAACCACCCGCACTCTTCGGCAGTCTTTTGGGCAATTAATAAATACTCAGGATTATGACAGGATTGCAATTATCCCCTCTGTATCGTACGGAATTGCTAATGTTGCGAATAATGTAAAGTTGGAAAAAGGAGATAAGATAATTGTGGTGAGTGAGCAGTTTCCTAGTAACTACTATGCCTGGCAACGAGTAGCAACTGAAACAGGTGCTATCATTGAAGTAGTAGAACCACCTAAATTACTAGAAAATAGGGGAAAAGTATGGAATGAACGAATCTTAGAAGCAATAGATCATAACACAAAGGTAGTGACGATGGGAACAGTACATTGGGCAGATGGTACTCGCTTTGACTTAAAAGCAATTAGAAAAGCAACTGATGATGTAAATGCGTGGTTAGTTGTGGATGGTACACAATCTGTAGGGGCTATGCCTTTCGATGTGTCAGATATTCCAGTAGATGCGTTAATCTGTGGGGGATATAAATGGTTATTAGGGCCTTATTCAGTAGGTGTAGCCTATTATGGGGCTAAAATGGACGGAGGTGTTCCGATTGAGGAAAACTGGATCAATAGAAAAGGAAGTGAGGATTTTACGGGTTTGGTCAATTATGCGATAGACTATCAACCGAAGGCGTTACGGTATCAAGTAGGAGAAGCTAGTAATTTTATTTTAACGCCTATGTTAAACGTTGCGATTGATACCTTAAATCAATGGGGTGTTCAAAATATAAGCGACTACTGTAAAAATCTTCTTTTTGAACCCTTACAAATATTACAACAACATGGCTTTTGGGTAGAAGCAGCAGGAGACAGAGGAGAGCATTTAGTCGGCGTAAGAATGCCTGAAGGCTATGATATAGAACGATTAAAAGAAAGGTTAACTAAATACAAAGTAAGTGTTTCGGTAAGAGGTGACGCTGTTCGTCTTGCCCCTAATGTTTATAATACAGAAAAGGACGTTGAAAAACTTTTACATTGTTTTATAGGGTAAATTTATATATTTTGAGTTTCGTCCCGATAGTTATCGGGACGAAACTCGAATACACATTATTTCAATTTCAATTCTACATAAACGGCTAAATGATCACTATACCCTCCATAATAATTAGGTCCTCCATAAGTTCTACTTGGTGTTAAGCCATACTTATCATGTTTAAACATTAACCAATCGGCCTGAAATAATACTGTTTGTTGATACACAAAGTTTCCAGTATTACGATATAAGTAAGGAGATAAAATAATCTGATCCAACATATTCCAATTCCCTCTATAATTATACGTTCCTTTCCCTTCTTTGTCTAAATCTGCCATACAGTTAACCAGCTTTCCGTTTTCATTAGGTGATTTTGCATTCAAAGTTTCTTGTACGGATTTATTATCCGTCTCATCATTCATATCTCCCATAATGATAATATTCGCATTAGCATTTTGAGCTAAAATTGGTTCTATAGCTTTATTCAACTGTTGAGCTACAAAAACACGCTTAGGCTGACTGGCTTTCAACCCTCCCCTTCTGGAAGGCCAATGATTCACAAATACATGAACCTCTTCTTCATTGATTTTCCCTTTTACATGTAGAATGTCTCTAGTCGTATAATTTTCCACAATTTCCTTTGGAAAGTTAATAGGAATAGCTTTTGAACTCATTACTTCAAACTCCTCTTTATTATAAAGTAATGCCACATCAATCCCCCTAAAATCAGGAGATTCATAATGTACAAAACTATAGTCTTTTAAATTTTTTGAGGCATCTATTAAGTCTTGTAGAACGCCTTTATTCTCTACTTCACACAAGCCAATTAATTCTGGTGTGTTCATCTCCTCAATGACTTGATTGATTTTATTGAGTTTATCTTGATAGCGTTCAGTCGTCCATTTTTTCTTAGCCGTAGGCATAAATTCCTCATCTGCTTTTACGGGATCATCCTTCGTATCAAATAGGTTTTCCACATTATAAAAACCAATTCTATATACTTCTTCTGAGCCATCTGTCTTTTTAGTGGGTTGACACTTTAAGCATAAAAAAGCAATTAGTACAAAATAAAGTAATTTAGCATTCATAATTTTATCAATTTTATGCTCAAAGATAATCAAGAGTCCCTTATTTTAAGTCTAATGCAATTAGATTTAAAGAATAGTTAAAATGAAATGTATAACCCAGCATAAAGACTTAAAAAAATTATGTTAATGGTGTTAATGCGACAAACTTATATGCTTAAAAAACCGTTTTTCACCTAATTGTTGATAGATAGGTTAAAATCTAAGGAGAATTATGTTTTTGCATAACATTTATATTGCAAATAATTCAAATTTCTTGTATTTTCGACACTACAACACATTATAAATTATTGCAATTGATTACATTTTATCATTTACTGGTGTCCAAAAGCAATAACTAATTCAAACATTATTTCAAGCAAACAATCATTCAAAATCGTATTATATGAAGAGTACAGGTTTAGTTGTTTTAATATCATTAATCAGTTCAACTTTAGCTATTGTTGTGTATGATACATTTTTTGTCAATCACGAACCACAAATATTAACCGTTAATGAAAAGATGCCTGCCCAATATACCAATTTTGCAGCACCACAATCTGACAAATTAACGGAAACAGAAGCCCCCAAAAAAGAATTATATTATCAAGCTGCTCCTACACATTTTACAGAAGCTGCTCAATCTGTAAGACCAACGGTAGTCAATATAAAAGCCCTTCAAAACTCTAAACGTAATTCATTTGATGATTTTTGGGGAAGTAGTACAGGGCCTGGTGCGTCATCTGGTTCAGGGGTCGTTATTTCTCAAAATGGTTACATTGTTACCAACCATCATGTTATCGAAAATGCAAATAAAGTAGAAGTTACTTTGAGTAACAATCGCTCCTATACTGCGAAAGTTATTGGAACAGATCCTTCTACGGATTTAGCGTTGATAAAGATCAATAAGAGAGGGTTAGACTATATCAAATTTGGTGATTCTGACTTATCCCAAATTGGAGAATGGGTTTTAGCTGTTGGTAATCCATTTAACTTATCCTCTACGGTGACTGCGGGTATTATTAGTGCAAAAGGTAGAAATATTAATATCTTAGAAGGTCAATATAAAATAGAATCTTTTATACAAACCGATGCTGCTGTAAATCCAGGCAATAGCGGAGGAGCATTAGTAAATACAAATGGAGAGTTAATTGGAATCAATACGGCTATCATAACGCAATCTGGTCGATATGAAGGTTACTCTTTTGCGGTGCCTGCCAATTTGGTCAAAAAGATTGTGGATGATTTAAGAGAATTTGGTGTAGTACAACGTGGATTTTTAGGGGTTACTATTGAAGATTTAACAGAAGAAACCGCTAAATCGGCTAGGTTAACTAAGTTGGAAGGCGTTTATATTTCTCAAGTTAACCCAAATAGTGCTGCGGATGATGGTGGTATCAGAAGAGGAGACATTATTACACATATCAATGGGGTCATGGTAAAGAGTATGCCTGAGTTACAAGAACAAGTAGCAAGATACCGCCCTGGTGATAAGATTTCTACGGCTTTTATCAGAGATGGTAAAAAGAAATCGACTCAACTGATATTAAAAGATAAGCGAAATAAAACTACACTAACGTCTAAAGGAGAAACCAAAGTTTTGGATAAGCTAGGTTTTCAATTAAGAGAATTAACCTCTAAAGAAAAAGATATTTTAGGCGTGAAAACAGGGATAAAGGTGATAAGTGTCCGTAAAGGCAGTAAAATTGACAGAACAAACTTAACACCAGGCTTTGTCATTACAAAAGTTAATGATGTAAAAGTGAAATCCGTAGATAGCGTTGTGAAAGAAATTCAGAAAACGGATAAAAAAGTGATGCTTGAAGGGATTTACGAAGACTTCCCTGGAGAGTATTATTATGCTTTTGCAAAATAAAACATGTACGTTATAAGAAAGGCTGGGATTTAAAATATTAAATCCCAGCCTTTTTCATGTCGCACTACATTAATTCAAACTCAACAAAAGCCTTCTCCACTCCATTTACTACAATAGCCAATTTATGTACCCCTTTGTAATGCTTTCTAGTCGTTAGGTTTTTAAAATGTTGTTTCCGTTTAATTTCATAAGGTGTATTTGGTTCAAAATTTCCCTCTTTAATTTGAAAGATTTTACGATTTTGCTTTCCATTTGACTTCATGAAATAAATACCATATTCCAATCTAACCTTAGCCGTTTTTTCCTCTTTATTTATCAATGTAAAAGAAAAATGTGTAGTTGAACCAATTTCAACTTTAGTATCCTGAATTTCCAAATCCTGAATATGAAAATTTGTAGGATCTCCAAAACCAAATAACATTAAAGCGGTGGTGTTACCTTGTTTAAGCAACGTTCGAGTCGCATGTTTTACGACCCAATCTAGATTTTTATTTTGACCAATCCATTGATTCGCAATCTTCAAGACTATAGCTGGATGGTCTTTAGCAATATCATTTAAGTTATTCGCTACACTTCTACGCACATAATCTGTTTCATCATTTTTCAATTGTTCTAAAATGGGTAAAATGGGAGCTGGATCTTTTTTAAAAGCAGGTAATGCCATCGCCCAAGGTAAACGAGGGCGGCAGCCTTCACTCGCTAATCGACGAACATGAAAATTATCATCAATTGCCCATTTTTCCATTTGTACCATCATTCTCTTAGGGTATTTTACGATAAAAGGACGTACTGCAAATTCAGAACTACACAAACTTGTAAATGCTTCCAATCCTTTTATAGAATTCTCAAAATCTTCTAAACCATAGACCTCTACAAAATCGGGAAAAAACATATATTCAAAAGCTTCTTCCAATTTATCCCTAACTTTCATCAGAATACTCAACGCTATTGGAAAATCATCAGGTAATAATTTTCCTAATATCAAGGTAATGTGTCGCATCCGTTCTTTGAGCTCTCTAGCCTCCCAATTATCATCGAAGATTAAAGTCTGAAACTGCTTGTTATCAAATTCTGGATAGACGCTATTTACAACCTCTCCAAACCCTTCAAAAAAGGTTGGATTGTACATATTTTTTAATGGTTCTGCCATGGTGATTTTTTTGTAAAGATAAAGTCTTTCACATTTAAAACAATAT
>CAYLSF010000414.1:0-6382 GCA_964385675.1 uncultured Saprospiraceae bacterium | reverse complement strand
TTGTGCTGAAGTATGCCATGGTGCACGATCTAAAACGAGTACAGTTTCCTTTTCGGGTCGAGGTGATTTTGCTCGATTTATGATGGCATCTAGCTTATTGACCTTACAAGATAGTACCGAAGCTCGTGTAGTGGATAATAATTTTCAAGACGTACTCGCTTATATCAATTCATTGGAAGCTCCACTTTATCCTGAGGCAATTGATAATACCTTAGCAGAAGAAGGGCAGGCTATTTTTTCCGAAAAGTGTGCCTATTGTCATGGTACATATGGTATTAATGAAACTTATCCCAATTTTTTGGTTGATTTAGAAACTATTGGAACAGATTCGTTACTATCTCAAAGTAACTTTTCTGAAAATATATTTATGGATTGGTATAATACAAGTTGGTTTGCTCAAGAGCCTTACCGGGGATATTTACAAGGTGGAAATGGTTATATTGCTCCACCTTTAGATGGAATTTGGGCAACCGCTCCTTATTTACACAATGGTTCTATTCCTACCTTAGAAGATTTGCTCAATAGTCCCCAACGTCCAGTTTACTGGAAACGCTCCTTTCAAACGAATGACTTGGATTACACTAAAGTAGGTTGGAATTATACGGTAGAGTCTAGTAAAGTAGATAATGAAACTTATGATAGCACACTACCGGGTTATGGTAATCAAGGACATATTTTTGGCGATGATTTGTCTAATGAAGGGCGTAGGGCTTTGATTGAGTATTTGAAAACATTGTAGGTTAATTTTTTGATTTTGCTTGAATATAATTACCTTTTGGTCTGATTTAAAAAGAATAAATTGAAACTAGTAATACCATGAAAACCAACAGAAGAAAATTCATTAAAAACACCATGTTAGCAAGTGCTGCATTATTAACAGGCTGTACAGCCAAAAGTCAAACAAGTTCTAATATTATTATTCCAACTAAAAAAGAAAAATTAGGTGTTGCTTTAGTTGGACTCGGGTATTATAGTAAAGGTTTATTAGCACCTGCCTTGCAATTAACAGAACATTGTGAACTCAAAGGAATTGTGACAGGAACACCTAATAAAGTAGGCAAATGGCAAAAAGAGTATGACATTTCAGATAAAAATGTATATAATTATGAGAATATGCATCAAATCGCTAATAATGATGAAATTGATGTGATTTATATTGTTTTGCCTACGGGGCTACATGCAAAGTATGCTATCATAGCAGCAAATACAGGAAAACATGTGTGGTGTGAAAAACCAATGGCTATGAATGTCCCTGAATGCCAAGCTATTATTGATGCTTGTAATAAAAATAAGGTTAAATTGTCTGTTGGTTATCGGATGCAGCATGAACCTAATACACAAACAGTTATGGGTTATGCTACCTCTAAACCTTTTGGAAACATTCAATCTATGTTTGCTTATGCAGGGTATGCTGGCGGTGGTGGTTCTGGTTGGCGTTTTGAGAAAAATATGGGAGGTGGTGCATTATATGATATGGGCGTTTATACGATTAATGGTATTCGTCATGCGTTACAAGAAGAACCCATTTTGGTTAAATCGGCTAAACAATTTACAGATAGACCAAACCTCTTTAAGGAAGTAGATGAAACAACGGAGTATGAATTAGTTTTTGCATCAGACATTACAGCTATTGGAAAAACTAGTGTTGGAAATGGGTATAATCATTTAAAAGTTACTTGTGACAAAGGATGGTATGAACTACAACCAATGCAAACGTATTCTGGTGTAAAAGGACAGCGAAGCGATGGTATATTATTAGATAAGTCCATTCAAAATCAACAAGCTAGACAGATGGATAATGATGCATTGGCTATATTAAACAATACATCTGTATTAGTGCCTGGTGAGGATGGACTAAAGGATATTAAGATTTTGAATGCTATTCAAGAGTCGGCTCTTACTAAAAGGGAAATTAAGCTGTAATAAAATAGCCCTCAAATATTATTTAAATATCTGAGGGCTATTTTTTATTAACTAGGGAAGATTACTCTTCCATTGTTTCTCTAATTATTTTACGACCAATTACATAAAAAGTACTCAAAAATCCACCTAAAAAGCCACCTATGATAATCGAAGTTAAAAGACCTCTGGGCTCTGGATCTAAAGGATAGACTGGACTTTGCATCATACGAAAAGTAGGTTGGTTATTGACACTTTGGAATTTTGCTAGTTCATAATTTTTAAGTGCCTCTCCCAACATAATTGACAGTATTTGAGCATCTCTTTGAGCCCTTTTTTTAGGTAATTCATCGACTTTTCTAAATAATCCTTTTTCAGAATCGGTAAATTTGGCAGCTTGGTATTCTGCTGATGAGAGGGCTTTAGAAATAGAATCTACCCTTTCAGCGGCGTATTCGTAAGCTTCAATAGAAGGCCCTACTGAAAATTCAGTAAAATATTCATTTACTATTTGGTACATAGTCTTATTAAATTCAACAGATAGCTCTTCTGATTTACTTGTGAAAGTAAAATTTACAATACCGGTTAGATCATCTAAACCCACACCAATTTGTTCTTCTGTTATTACTTTATGTAGAATATTTAATGCACGATGAGATCCAATGCTAAATTCATCAATATTTGAAGTTGAAAAAAGGAAGTTATGTATCTCAGGATAGTCTTCTTCTTCATTCCAATCTTCATGTAATTCATAGATTCTTATGTAGTGGTTTGCAATAAAATCTTCCTCATTATCGATTTTTACTTTTGTCAATAATGTCTTTGAAACTAAATCTTTTGAACGAAAAAGATCTGTTATAGCACCAACTGGCCCTATGCCACCACCACTTACTCCAAATCCAAAGGATTGAAGAATGGAAGATATGCCTCCTGATTGTGAACCACTATTGATTAAAAAAATACTTTTTGCTATATACTCTTTATCATTAAGCAATTTTATACTGCCAAATATAACTCCAAAAAGAATGGCAATAAAAATAATTAATTTCCAATTATTTAATGCTTCATGAAAGAACCCTTGAATTTTTAAAATAAGTTCTTTCAATGTGATTTCATCTTCCTGATATGTTTGCTGCTCGTTCATTTGTGATTAGTTAGAAACTTGTTGAAGTAATACATAAAGTGTGACTACAGCTGTAATTTGTGCTAAAGAACGAGAAATCACACTTTCCCAATCAATTTCTTTTTTCTCCTTCTCCTCTTCTTCTGATTTGATCGGTTTTCTCCCTACGGTGATAATTGACCCTTTCTTTACTTTGGGATATATTTTAAATAGACCTAAATTAATAGTACGTTTTACTTCACCACTAGGATATTCTACCGTAATCTCATTTGAACTTCCTTCTTTTTCTCTATCAATTCCCCCAGCATATTCATTAACATAATACTTAGCTCTTCTATATTTATGATAAGGAACGCTAATCTGTCCAATGGTATTAATATCGGGATAATCAACAAGACCTTTTATACTCACTAATTCATTAGATTTAGGAATAGTAATAACATCACCTTCTTTTAATATATAGTTGTAGCGAGAATCGGGGTTGTCGAGTATATCCTCCAGATCAATAACTACTTTTCCTAACCCAAATTCTTTTCTTTGTAACTTAGCTCCACTTAAAAAGGCTTCATCTGTAAATCCTCCTGCTCTTTTAACAAAAGAATTTAGTCGCTCATTTGTTCCTATTATAGGATAAACACCAGGATAGTTAACTTCCCCATTTATGGTAATATTTTGTTGTAATTCAAATTGTGGAGATCGTCTAACCATTATTTGATCATACGGTTGTAATTTAAAATCGTTTCCTGATTCAATTTGCCCCATTCTATCTACATCTACTGTAGCCACGATAACTTCGGTAGGAACACCTTCTTTTATTAGCAATCTTGAAATCTCTACTCTTCCACTTGCTGCTTCTAATTTTAAACCTCCCGAGAAAAATAATGCATCTTCCAAAGTAAATGATTCTGAGTATTCATATTTCCCTGGACTCCGTACCGCCCCAGTAACTGTTACAGTTAAATCTTTATCTTCAAAAATTGTAGAAGAAAATACTTTTATTTGATCTCTCGGCTTTATTTCAATTTTGTTAACATCAGCGTTCTCATCCATGAAATTTGTAATATCAATTTTACGGTATTCCTTTTTACCGTTAGGTTTAGTGCTTATTATGTAGGCATTATTGTAAGCAGTTTCTTGTAATCCATTTGCAAATAGAATCATATCTTTTACAGTCAATGATGTATCGTAAGGAGTACTGATAGACTTTCTCACATCACCTGTAATTGAAACATTATAATAATCGAGAAAAGGTTTTTGATCAATGATTCGTACAACATCCAATGGTCGTAATTGAACACTAAATTCACCTTTCTCTGAAAGTATATTCTCTAAGTCCAATTTTAAATATTCTTTGGAGTTATCATCTCTAGTCCTAATTAAATATGCGTGTTTAGAGGCGGAACGCTCCAAGCCACCTGCTAAATAAATCAATTGCTTAATACTAAGATTTTTATCAAAAAGAACTTTTCTAGGGTTTCTTATACTACCTGTAATTTCTACATTTAGTATCTCTTTAGTAACGAATTTATCTTTTCTATAAATTTCTATTTCATCATTATCTTGAAGAACTAAATTTTTAGAACTACTTGGATTTTTTAAGAGAGCTTGAAGTTGTATAGGAATATATTTTTTAGATATTTTATCTTCATCATCTCTTATTACATAAATAGTATCTAATTTAGCTTCTTTTTCTAGAATGGCTAAATTAATAATGTCTAAGATACGGGTATTTTGAGTTATTGGATATTCCCCATCATACCTTACTGCACCACTAATATAGACTTCATTCCTTTTTTCGGTTTCTAGAGTTCGAACAGTAATTTGATCTCCATTTTTAAGCTGGAAGTTTTTATTACGATTAAAGTTGACTATAATTTGTTCAATACCAGTTTCTTTATACCTCCGAACAACCAAAGAAGTTTTTAAAGCTGAAGCGGATAATCCTCCTGCATATTCTATCAAATCGTTTAAGGATTCTCCTTCGATTAATTCATAATTGTGTGGTCGTTTGACTGCACCACTTAAACTAACAATTTTTCCAGTTGTAGGGACAGTAATGAAATCCCCTTCTTGAATATATAGTTCTTCTCCTATTGTAGGATCATTAATATATTTATATATATCTATTCGCTTAGCTGGACTACCGCTTCTTCTTAATTCAATATTACGTACACTTGCTAGTTTTGTAACACCACCAGATGAAGATAAAGCATTATAAGCAGTATTTGCAGCAGGTAATGTATAAGCAGCAGGTTTATTGACTTCACCAAAAATATTAACAGTAACCGTTCGGGAATAATTTAAGGTAATATCAACTGTATTTCTGGATGTAGAGAAAACTCTCGACAAGCGATCTTGCAATATTCTTGTCGCTTTCTTGTATGTAAGTCCTTTTACATAAGTTCTAGGTAGAACTTGTGCTATGGATACATGTCCTTCTGTGGAAACTTTCAAAGTAGAACTATAATCAACAGAAGAACTAAATATATTAACAGAAAAAATATCTCCAGCTCCTATAATGTAATTTTCTTTGGGTAATACATTTTTAGGATTTACTAAAACTCTCAAGGCTCCATTATTAATAAAACTATGACCATAAATAGCACCTTCCTTTAATTCCTTTGCTTCATCAATTTTATTTTGGGCAATTTCTTTTGCCGTTTCCCCTACTATTTCTTCTTTAATTTGATTAATCTGAGTTGTAGTTTCTGCTACGACTTCTTCCTTTACCTCTTCAACCAAAGCATCTTTCTCAGGGGGGGTAGGTTCTGGTTCTTCTTGTTTAGTAGGTGCAGGTGTCGGAGTTGTTTTGGCTTGTTGTTCTATACGTTGCTTTACTATTTCAAGTGCAACTCTTTTGACTTCATCAGGATTTCCAAAGTTAACGCCACGTTGCATTAAAGCTTGTAATAATTCTTCTTGAGAGATATTAACTGAATTTGGATCAATTCCTGCTTTCTTTAATTCATTCATTATTTCCTCTTCGGATACAGCATTGATGGCTTGATTAATCTGTGCCCTGGTAGGTGGTTGTTGTGCAAAAATGGAACTAGAAAAATTGCAGAGTAAAATTACAATTAAGATTAATTGCTTCATCATTTTATATGACGTTTAATTTATATGGATAAATTACCTAAATAATTATACTTCAATATTAAAACCTAAAGTAATTACATTAAAACCCATCATTATTAAAGAAAATAAGGAAAACAGGTAAAGTTCACATTAAAGGAGTGTGTAAGTTAATCAATAACAACACATAACAATTCTACAAAAAAAGTATAACAAATGAATTGCTGTTGTTTTATTATTTTGCCCTTAAATAAATGAATTAACCTAGTATCCAAACTTTTATTGATG
>CAYLSF010000413.1:0-6382 GCA_964385675.1 uncultured Saprospiraceae bacterium | reverse complement strand
CAAAAGTATAATAGAGATATTACTGAACTCAAGATTAAAATTGAGACAAGGTCCGATTCTACTTACCGAAAGAGAACAAGAAGTATTACAACTTATAACGCAAGAGTTGACTACACCAGAAATAGCTAATGCATTGTCTGTTAGTTCTCAAACAATAATGACTCATAGGAAGAATTTACTAAGAAAGATAGGTGTAAGAAGTGTTGTAGGTTTAGTTCGATATGCAATTGAAAATGATTTGGTAGACTAATTATTTGATTTGTCTACCAAACGAAATAAATTATCGAACAAATTCTACAATTTTTCTTAACTTGTAGTAGTTTTAAGATTAAATTTAAGCACAACTACCATTTACCTCTAGTTAATTTTTTACAACCTCCTTTTGTTCTATAATTTTGAATGATGGAATTTTGAGTTTTGAATGATTCAAAATTTACAGTTAACTTGTTTTTTATATAGGAAAAGCTGTAAGACTATGAAGCAATAAAGCAATAAAACCATCTTTTCATCCCTACTTTCACATTAAAACAACATCGAATGAATGTACGATTACTTATTGTTCTCAGTATAGTGATGATTTGGGCATTACCGCTAGGGGTACAAGCACAAACCATCCATGCTATTGTATTTGCAGCGACAGAAGATGCGACCATTGGACGAGGAACGCAGCAGTCGTTTGATATGATTAATAAAGAGGTGGAGCAAATTGCAAGTCAAACCGATATGGAGACGATTCTATATTATCGAACAGGACAGCAATTTAGTGTAGCAAGTTTAGAAAAAGTATATGACCGCTTAAAAGGGTATGATTTGAGTGAGGATGTTGTCTTATTTTATTTTTTAGGACATGGTTATAAAAGTCGCTCAAAATATCCAACCCTACTATTTACCAATACTAGAGGAGATTTAACGGAAGAGGAATTGGAAGAAGTAAGTGTGGAATTGAATGATATTAGCAAAAAACTAACTAAATATAAGGCTCGTTTAACGCTTGTAGTTGGGGAGGCTTGTAATGATGATTTTGAACATACTGATGGACAAGGTAATGATGTGACCACTATGAATCGCCCTGCGGTAATGGATAAGGCTAAGTATAAAAAACTGTTTTTATACGCTTCAGGGGCATTATTGATGTCAAGTAGCAAGTCGGGGCAGCCTTCTTATATTAGTGCGACGAAGGGAGGAGCATTCACACAAGGTTTTCTAAAAGCTTTAGGAAATCAAACTAGAAAAGGCGGAGAAGATATTACTAACATTTCATGGAGTCAGGTGATACGAGAAGCTCGTCAAAATACACAATTGATAGCCAGAGAAAATAAATTTGAGGTACAGCAAACCCCACAATTTACAGTCAATAAAAAATTACGGTATTTTATTCCACCGCCTGATGAAGCAGCAGGTAAAAAGAAACGGTATGGCTTTTTTACATGGTTGGTGGCGTTGGTCGCTCCCAATAAAGTAGAACGAAGTTTTAATAAAGCTTTAAAGGGAGGCAATTTATTGTCACTCGAAACCATTTTAGAAAGTAAAGGGGAAGAGGGTGATAAATTGAAGCAAAAGATGATTCGTCAAAGTCCTGTTACGTTTTATATGGCACAAGCGATGCTCTATGAAGAAAAGGAAGATACGCTAAATTCTTTAGTCAATTATAAAATTGCTTATCAGTTAGGTAAGGAAAATCGGAGTAAGCGAGACCAAAAGTTGATTGACAAAATCATTAAAAAGAATAGGAAAAGTAAGATCATCAAAGGCTTGAGTGAAGCGAAAAATTACCAAACTTGGTTAAAACAAAAATTCTTTAGATTTAAGGCATATTATGAAGATGATATAGAATTGGCGGACACCGAAATTGTACGGATAGAAGGAGAGATTAAAGATATAGAAGGGGAAATTCAGACTATTGAAGGAAGCATTAAATCTGATGAATCAAAGATTGAAGCGATTGAGGAAGAAATGGATGGTAATGCTAAACGAACGAAAGATTTGAGGGCAAAAATTGACCAATTAGATATTAAACGTCGTCAAAAGATTGAAGTCAAACTAAGTAGAACAAAAGACTCTGAATCCACTATTCAACAAATTGAGCAATATTTAGAGGAATTGGAAAGAAGTGGAGCGGTAGATGATGTGAAAGATCCTGTAACGATTGGTGATGCTACGGTTGAGTTTAAATTTGCAAAACGCAAAACAGCCTCTAGCCTTGAACCGACTTCATCAGGATATGAATTGGGAAAATATTGTACCGAAGATATTCAAAAAACGACCAATGCCATTATGGCACTTTTACTCAGACCAGTGGGCGATGTACCTAAAAACAGAAGAGATGAGTTAAAGGTAAAAGTGAAAATTGTAGGAAATTCGGATTGGATAGGGGCGAATACAGGGCAACCATTGAGTATTTGGTACGAAAGTCCTGAAAATGTATTTGAAGAATACACCAATAAAGATGGCGATACCAAGTCGTTCCGTTTAACGCAAGGCGAACGCAAACGAATTACTAATGAAGAATTGGCATTTTTAAGAGCTTATTGTGCGAGTAATATTATTTCGGATATTTTGACTTATAGAGGGATAAATGATTATGAAGTACAATATCAAGCGATTGAGCATGAATTACCGTCTAATGTGAATCCGAAAGATAGAGAAGCAGGGCGTAAATATCGAGGAATTGATATTGACATGACTATCGAAAATTTGTACAAACATTACATAGATGAAATAGAGGAACTAGAAGATGAGATTCGTAAAATTAGACGAGAAACCCGTCAAAAACGAACTGAAATTGAAACGATTGAAGCGGATATCACGCGTAAACGTACAGAAATCGCGGAGAAGCGTACAGCTATTGAAGAGAAAGAAGCGGCAATACAAGCTGAAAAAGATAAAAAGGAACAGCTACAAACAATTTTGAAAGTTGCTAAGGCGGATAGGGAGATTGCAAGGGTGAAGGAATTGCAAGGGGAGAAGTAAAACACGTCGTGCTGAACTTGATTCAGTACCTCCCAAACCGTAAGAACGGGAGGTTAAGCCTTTTCAAATATAAAAGACTTAGCCTTACTGCTTTCGCAACTTGGGAGTCCCGATAACTATCGGGAGAATCAAGTTCAGTATGACAAACAAAATGCTATGAAACAACTCATCACAACCATACTACTACTAAGTCTAACCATACCTTCTTATGCTCAATTTGAAGGGTTAGTTAAGCATTGGGGATTTGACTCCGATAGTCCCAATAAGGATCACTTTAGTGTGTTTAGTAAAACATCAGCAGAGATTACGTTTTCTGAAGGAACAAAGGGACAAGCTGTAGTTTTGAATAACAAAAACTACCATTTAAATTTGACTCAAACCTTAGACTTAGAAGATGATTTCTCTATTGCTTTTTGGTTTTCGCCCTATCAATTTGAAGTTGCACAAACACTATTTTTACAGACTAAGCAAGATGATAAAACAGGAGCGGTTTTACGATTTTTACATTTGGGATTTAGTGGGAAAAAGTTGTTTTTAAAAACAGAAAAAGGCTTAAAAGGATTATATGAAACACCAGAGTTGGGATTGCATCAATGGTATTTGGTCAGTTATACGTATGATGGCTTTGAAGCAAAAATTTATTTAAATAATCAATTGATTTATAGTACTAAAGAGACTTCTATTTACAATGAATTACCGTATAAAACAGATTATTTATACTTAGCAAAAGGGCAGACCGATACCCAACAATTTCAAGGGGCTTTGGACGAGATTATGGTTTTTGATGAGGCAATTGAAGGTTTTACGATAGATGCGATTTTAAAAGAATTGACTAAAAAACCGAAGCCTAAAATAGTGGAAAAACCAAAGGAAAAGCCCAAGCCCAAACCTAAAGCGAAGCCAGTAGTCAAAGTACAAAAAGAGCAACGAAAGGATTTTTATCATAAGATTTATAATAAACGATTAACTCAAATTCAAGATTCCATTGAAATTAAGACTACTGATATTGCTTTTGAAATTTGGGATTATGATGAGTATGATAATGATAAAATTCGCATGGTATTGAATCAATTTTATGTGATTCAAGATGATATTCCGTTGAAAAAACGCTCAAAGCGTCGAAAGTATGAAATTCGCAATGCGAAACTAGAGGAAAATGCGGATAATTATATGGTGTTCTATGCCGAAGATATGGGGAAATATCCTTCTCAAAACACGGCAGCTGTTCGATTATATTTGGATGGGAAACGGCAAAGTAAGATTTATAAATTTGTATTGACAGAAGATTTTAATGCGGCTTTAAAAATTAAACATTATAAAAAAATACCACCTAAGAAAACAGTTATTGATTCTACAAAAAGAACAGAGTTTGTTGATTTTTCGGGGATTACCCTGTTAGAACCCTTAACTGTAGAACAAACGGATTTAAAATTTACGATAGAAAACTTAGCAGAAAATGCCGTAATAACCAATATTCAACTCAATCAAAAAGCATTAGCTAAAGAAGTAAGATTAGGCTATTATCCAAAAAATCAAAATTTCACTATTGAGCCAACGGCTAATAATCGATTGGTATTTAAATCCTATCAATTGGAAAAAGGACAATCAGCTAATCTGAAACTTTACGTTAAAGCCAATCAAAAATTACTGCGAACGTATGAGTTTGATTTGCAAAAAGGAAACTTTGGAATCCCTATTCAATATCAAGCACCGATTGTGAAAACTCGTCGCCCTAAAAACAATCATCAGTTAACGGTTCGAGACACCGTCTTGACGATAAAAATTATGGATAACTCTGTGGTTGATGGTGATATTGTCACGATTCGACAGGGGGCAAAAGTGGTTTTGGAAAACTATACATTAGTAAAAGAACCAAAAGCCTTAAATATTCAATTGCTTCAAAATCAAGAAAATATCTTTACATTCGTACCTGTCAGTATGGGCAGTAAAAACACAGAAAATACAGCCCTCGTCATCATAGAAGCAGATGGACGAGTGATTGATAAATTCACATTAAGTTCAAGAACCAAGGATAATCCTGCAAAGTTGAAGATTGTGCATAAGAAGTAGGGAGGGGATTGTTATACTGTTTTATTGTCTTATTGATTTATTGTTCCGAATATTCGATTATCAATAAGACAATAAGACAATAAATCAATCATTTTACTTTCTTCCGCAAAACCTTTGCCCGTCTATCTTCTCCGTCATGACTCCATCCTGGCGCATAGAAGATGTATTTCAATTTATCAGACCATTTTTTTGCTCGCCATACATCTTTTAAAATGGCTAAATATTCATGAGAAACCACATAAGCAGGATTATAGGACTCAATATTTTTAGTCAAACCATAAATAGGTTTTTCAAAGTCTTTTTCTGCTGAAAATGTTCCAAACCATTTATCCCAAAGAATCAAAACACCCGCATGATTGCAATCTAAATATCGAATATTAGAAGCATGATGTACTCTATGATGTGATGGGGTGTTAAAAACAGCTTCAAACCAATTCGGCATTTTATCTACCAACTCAGTATGTACCCAAAATTGATAAAATAGATTAAAGCTGATCATCATAAAAATCATCAACGGGTCAAAACCCAATAACGGCAACCACAACCAAAATAGATATTTATGGATTCGTTCCCCTACGCCTTGTCGAAGTGCTGTTCCAAAGTTTAAATATTCCGAAGAGTGATGTGTCACATGACCTGCCCAAAATAACCGCACCTCATGATTCATGCGATGAAACCAATAATAACTAAAATCATCTAAGAAAAAGAGCAATACCCAAGCCCACCATTGTCGTCCTACGACCTCAGCTAAAGGTGATATGGAATGTAAATACATAAACCCTACAAAAGCCAAAATTTTTGGTACTAACTCTACCAGAATAGAAGCTATTAGCATCATGATAGAGACAAAAGTATCTTTACCTTTATAGAGATTTATTTGCTGTTGTCTAGCAATGATGACCTCCACAATAATCGCTGTAAAATAGACAATAAGAAAAAGTCCACCTAAATCGTCTTTTGATAATTCGTCTATGTAGTATTGCCAATTCATATTGGTTGGTTTTGATATTGGTTATCTTTATATTCAGTAGGTGAAATTACTAAAAAGTAAACAATAATGATTATTCAGAAAAAATCATTAAATACCCGCACGTGCTGGCGTTAATGTAGGATAAAAAGATGATAAATCAACCAATTATTGTCTTAAATTTTCTGCATACTCTCTAAGGGCTGTATTTAAAAGACTTAATTGTTATTGTCTTATTTTTGTAGTCAAAATTTAGAAAGCATGAATTATGAAGCTATTCGTCAAAAAGAAAAACAATTTTTAAGCTTAACAAGTCTAACTACACTGTTTCAAAAGTTATTTAATATATTAACTTTGTATCCAAAAGAGGATACA
>CAYLSF010000412.1:0-6387 GCA_964385675.1 uncultured Saprospiraceae bacterium | reverse complement strand
AAATGCCGAACACTCAATTGAGTATTCGGCATTTTGCCACCTCTGTTTTACTTAAAAAAATATTATTTCTAAAATTTATTTGTAAATCTTGCCCTAGTAGAAGTTTGAATCCAACACTCAATTCTCACAGTTTGTCCTTCTTTGATGTTATATTTTTTTGCTTGTTCTTCTGTAGGCATATATTTAGTGTATTTACGGATTTGGTGATTTGCTTTATCTGCCACACTAGGCTCAATACTTTTAGCCTTTTCCCACATATCAATAGCAGCCCACACTATAATTTGACTATTCCAGTCCTTCTTACCCGTTCCACAGACTAGACCACTTGACGCATACATATTGCCAATTAACATATAAGGTTTACCCCATTTAGGTCTATTTTGAGCCGCTTTTAAAGCAAAATCTCTAGCGTTTGCATGATCCTTAAATTTAGCATAATAAATCTGTCCTATTTTATATTGAATAGCTGCTTTCCTATCAGCATCATCTGTTTCATCGATGGCTTGCTTATACAATTCTATTGCTTTTTGGTAATTTCCTTTGACATACGCATTTGTACCTTTCTGAGCGGTTGGTATAGGTCTATAATCAACATGCACGACATATTCTCTATCTTTTTTCATTAATTCTTTTATAAATTCATCCTCTTTAGAACATCCTTTTTGCAATAACTTTCTTAAAATTGGACGGAATACTTTGGGATTATCAGCATCTGCGTCATACGTTTTCTTCAACTTTTTCTTCCAATAGTTACATCCAAAAATATATTCCTCGTAAGGTTTAAAATATTCGTTTACAGCATCTCTAGTTTCCTTAAAATCTTCATGTCCTATATTTTCATCAATGATAATCATCAATCTTTGATATAGTATCTCCATAAAAGACTTCTCTACCTTATTATGACCAAACATATAAGTCGCATGATCAGCATAAGACAATACCATATAAGCATCAACACTGTTTCCTATTAAATTAAATGCTTTTCCAAATTCTTCTAAAGTGTATTGCTGATTATTGTATTCTAGTACATACATATCATACGCTTTCAAACTTCTTAGATTTCCTTCCTCTTCTTTCGTCTTACAAAAACAGGTAATCTGCTGTTCATATAATTGGGCAATTCGTTCTATTAAAACAACTTTCTTAAGGGTATCTTCTGTTTCTTCAATAAAGCTTTTCATCATCTCAATACCTTCCTCATAATAAGTAGTTGATTTTCCAGATGCGTACTTTATAAGTTGCTCCCAATGCGGTAAAACCTTTTTATATTGCTTGTCCTTTATAAAATATTGATATACTAAGTGAGTTTGTTGACCTTGTTTTTCACCCTCTGGGAAATTTTCAAAAGAAGGACATTGTGCTAGTGTATTAGATATTACACCAACCAAAGATGATAGTAATAAAATCATGCGTATAACACTCAGGTTTGTCTTTTTCATAGATTAAGATATTGTCATATAATATATCACTATTTTATAAAAAACAAAAATGCCGAACACTCAATTGAGTATTCGGCATTTTGCCACCTCTGTTTTACTTAATTAAATAATATTTCTAAAATTTATTTGTAAATCTTGCCCTAGTAGAAGTTTGAATCCAACATCCAACTCTCACGGTTTGTCCTTCTTTGATGTTACGTTGGAAACCTTCTTCTTTATCTGGCATATATCTAGTGTATTTACTGATTTGACGATTTGCTTCATCTGCTACACTAGGGTCAACGCTTTTAGCTTTTTGCCACATATCAATAGCTGGCCATACTACAATTTGGCTATTCCATCCTCTACCGCTTCCGCAAACAGGACCACTAGATGCGTACATGTTACCAATTAAGATATAAGGCTTACCCCATCCAGGTCTATTCTCTGCTGCTTGTCGTGCAAAACCACGAGCTTTAGAGCGGTTCTTTAATTTAGCATAATAGATTTGTGCTAACTTATATTGGATACTAGCTTTTTTGTCAGCACTTTCTGCTTCGCCTATAGCCTGCTCATATAAGGTAACAGCCGTATTAATATCTCCTGCTTCGTAAGCATCTTTAGCTTTATATACAGTTGGCTTATTTTCCTCATATATTCTTTTCTGCTCTGCTCTTCTCTCTGCTACAAATTTTGCATCTTTAGCCATTAACTCAGCTATAAATTCATCCTCTTTAGAACATCCTTTAGCTAATAGTTCCTTCAAGATAGGGCGAAATACTTCAGGATCTTCAGGTGCAGCATCATAAGTTACCTTACGCTTTTCTTTGAAATATTCGCAATCAAAAATTGATTCCTCGTAAGGCTCGAAATATCCTTTTACTTCTGTTTTTGTTTCAGCAAAATCTTCATTTTCAGTGTTCGCATCAATGATGTCCATCAATTGCTTATATAACCCTTGCATGAATCCTTTTTCTACCATATCAGAACCAAACATATAAGTAGCATGGTCTGCATAAGAAGATACGATGTAAGCATCAATTTTATTACCTTCTATCTCAATAGCTTTTCCAAATTCAGCTAAGGTTTTTTCCATATCATATTGAAGGGCATACATATCGTACGCTTTCATCCCTCTTACCATTCCTTCGTCTTTTCTCTTCTCGCTAAAACAAGCGATACGTCCATCGTATAATTTAACAATTTTTTCTACGATTTCTGCTTTCTTAGCTTCGTCCTCAGTTTGCTCATACAAATAAGATTGAATGGCAATACCATCAATATAGTGTAATACAGAACCAGCAGGAGCATGTTCAAATACCTTTTCCCATAAAGGTAATGCTTCGCCTAATTGTTCTTTCTTAACCATATCTCTATACAATACATGGGCTTTTCTACCCTCTTTCGTACCGCCAGGGAAATTATCGAATCCCTCGCATTGTGCATTAGCACTCTGACCAAAAAATATTGCGACTGCTAATATTAAAACTGCTTTTAATGCAAGTTGCTTTGTCATAATTAATTGAATTTTTGTTTATAAAACCAGGTGTTATCATTTAGCGTGAATCCAACATTTAATCTAAAGTAAGTTTCATTAATTAGACTAGATGTACCGAACTGTCCTACCTCAAAAGCCAAATCTACAAACGATGGAAGTCCTCTTGGAAGTTTCAATGGTAAACCAAATCCAAAATTTATGCCATACTCTGTAAGCTGTTCATTATCAATGACTCGTGGGTCTTTTCCATAGTGGAATCCAAAACGATAACGTATAACTTTTGAATATTTTAAAGAACGTATGTCAGGTGTATATTCACCCCCTATTGCAAGTTCCCAACTATTTGCTAATTCATCCTGCTTCAAAGGATTTGTATATTCTGACCAATTTCCCATTGAATAATTTATCCCTAATCGCCATTTGGCAGGACGTAAGAACATTACTCCAAAGCCTAGCTCCATTGGTAATCTAGATTCAGCTTGTATATCTTGAGACGCAATAACTGTATCTAGGTTACTAGAGTAAGCAGTATTAATTCTTGAAATAATTGAAGTTCCCGTTACATCTACCGTATTTGCAGAGTTACCATATAACCCTACAATCATTCTAGTATTGTTCAGTTTTCCCTTTATATCATCTTCTCCTTCCAATCCAAAAATAGTTTCATACTGAGCTCCTGCTCTCCATACAAAACCGTTTGTAGATAATTCGTCGATAAATACATTTGAAAAAGAGTTTTCAACATCATCTAAGGCAACAGTACGCTCGTTGCGAGTAACTCCAAACAAATATCCTAAATTTAATCCGAATGCAAAGTTTTTATACTTCATAGCATTTGCCCATGAAATCTGATATAAACCACCTCTACCTCTGTAACCATATCGCACATCACCAATATTCGGTAATGTACCTGTACTTTCTAATTCATAGGCTACTGTGCTATGTGGCATTGCTCCGAAAGCCATTGCAAAATCAAATGGAGAAGGATTCTCTTCAGTTGCCTTGTTCAATTGATTTTTCAATGGAAATCCAAGCGCCATGTGCGTTAAGTTTCCAGTAACATTGTCAAAAGAATTATTAGAGTTATCCGTTAAGCGAGAATATTCACTAAAAACACCTACTTCTAATGCTGTATATTGTAAGAAAGCAATAGATGCAGGATTGGTAAAATTAATATGAAAAGGATTATTATACGTTGCAGACAATCCTCCCATACTTTGTACTACTGGAAAATCTGTTGTCAATAAATTACCTAATCCGTACCTTGAATAAGGTGAATTATCTTGAGGAGATTGAGCAAAAATAGTGGTAAGAGATATTATTAAAAGAATACTCGTTGACCATAGGCTGAGCTTGTAATTCTGCATTGTGTTTCAGAATTTTAGTAAAATCTACAGTTAAAAAAACAGATTGCAAATATCTCACTTTCGTATGATATGCCAAAAGTAAAATATTGATAAAACGCATTATTACTGTAATTTGACGGTATTTTTAGCGTTTTACCCGATTTTTTGTTGGACAAAATTATTCAAAAATGTCAAACAACGAGTATATAACCTATACCTAGAATTAAACGCTGCTTATATTAGTATCTCTTAACATTTATTCATGTTGGTATCCAAAGAGAGAAATCTACGATAAAATGTGGATATAGAATGTAATCAACTTTATTTTTGCAATTGCAATACTCCTCAAAACTTAACAGTTCTCCTAGTATGAGGAATAGAGATGAAATCACCTAAAAAATTGATAATTGAGTAAAGTTCTATCAGTATAAACATTAGTATCTAAGTTAAAAAATAGCTTGAGCACTTTATCATTCTGATTCAAGTTTCTTTTCATTTTACCCCTATATTCATTAAATTCCATTATTATATCGCTTATATATTATCTTTTATTGTATATATATACTTCAAATTTTAAAAGCTCTCATGGTTAATTGTCAATTTTGCAGGTCTATTTTGATCAATAGAGCGCAGACTAAAGTCATGGATAATTTGTCCATTTATGGATATAATGACTAATGCTGTATTCTCTCCGGAAGAACTTCCCATAGCCACTGGTACAAAAATAAATTCATTAGCTCGATTCTCTTTTAGTTCTACCTCTATATTTTTCAATTCAGCAGTAAGGGTGTAATTTTCAAGAATCGTAGTACCATCTTGCTTGATTGTTATTACATCTCCATCTACTTTTGAATTATCTTTAACTTGAATCGTAACAAATACATCATTTACAGTTATGGATTTATAGTTACGAGGCTTTTTATCTTTTGCACGTAAATAAGCAATAGGTAATACCACATTATTTTTCTTTAAATCCATATCATACGTGCCTACAACTTTTCCATTAGAAACTATTTTCGCTTGTACCTGACAATCTTGTGCTTCATTAATTTGAAAAGCTTCAAATGTAAAGGAATTCTCCTTTCCTAAATTCAACGGAATTTTAATCGTCTTTTTATCCTTACTGATATTGAAGGGAACATCAAGAAAAGCATCATTTAGAGCTACCATTATCTTAGCATCATCATCATAAGCATCTTTAGCGATAAGTTCTAAAACGACTCCTGTTGTCCTAACAACCAATGGATCTAACACACTATAATTTTCTACTACAACTAACTGAGGAGCAACAGGAGTTATTGTTTTAGGGGTATCGTCAATATCTGCTATCGGCTCTACTTCATTTTCTAGAGGAAGCTCAGCTTCTCGAATAGGAGGGGAAGTTGTAGGTTTTACTGGTGCTTTCACCTGAACTTTTGCGATTTGATTAGTAGAGTTATCTTCAAAAATCTGTGTTGCCAAACGTGTATCTATAGCTTTATTAAAAATCATTACTTCATCCACTACACCTTCAAATTGAGTTGATGCTATATGACTACACCCAATAAACATTCGATTCTCCATTTTGTAAGAAACTTTTTGATACACAGAAATTTTATCAGACGTAGCATAAATTTCCTTTCCTTGTAAATACAACTTTGTACTTGTACCATCAAATGTATAGTTTAGGTAATACCATTTATCCTTTTCAAGAGCAACTGAACTAATAGAAAAATCTTTATCTTCATTTTTAAATTTAAATCTACCATTCTCAATTTCTAACCTTAAGAAACTCCTAATGAAAAAATCTCCTCTCACTTGTCTAAAATGATAAAATAGCGTTTGTTTATCATTAATATTATTTGGCTTAAACCAAAATGAAAAGGTAAATTCATTCAATAAGTCCTCAGATTCTGTCATATCAATATAACCGTTTTCACGATTCATTAATACACCTTGCCCTTTTACACCACTTACATAATTTGCTTGATTGTTAGTAAGAATTGCTTGATGAGTAGCATCCTTTGATTCGAAAGTCCAGTGTTTAACTAAATTATCATATTGAGCAGATAATGATATAGGTATATTTATCAGCACCAATGATAAAATAAGAACATATAGAGATTTCATTTGAAAACGATTTAAT
>CAYLSF010000411.1:0-6390 GCA_964385675.1 uncultured Saprospiraceae bacterium | reverse complement strand
AATTTGGAATTTGGAATTTGGAATTTGGAATTTGGAATTTGGAATTTGGAATTTAAGAATATGATACAATCAACACTAAAAATACTATTAGCTATTGGATTTATTTTAATAATAGAATCCCTTTCGGCTCAAAATCAAACAATTAGGGGAACAATTTTAGATAGAAATACGCAACAACCCATAATAGGGGCAACGATTCAACTGGAAAAGACAGACTTTGGAACGACTTCCAATGAAACGGGAAACTTTCGATTGGAAGAAATACCTGTGGGACGATATAATTTAATCTGTAGTTATTTAGGTTATAAAACCATCATTATTCCAGAAGTATTGGTAGAATCCAGCAAAGAAATCATTAAAAATATCTCTTTACAATCAGATATATCAAACCTAAAAGAAGTGGTTGTTTCTGCGGAAAAACCCATTTCTAGTTTAGTAGGAACACAGACGATTACCGTAGAACAAACCCAGCGATTTGCCGCTACTTTTTATGATCCTGCTCGATTAGCCACCTCGTTTGCTGGAGTGGTATCTAATGATGACCAAACCAATAATATTATAGTACGAGGAAATTCACCGAATAACACCACCTGGCGGTTGGAAGGGGTAGAAATTGTGAACCCAAATCATACTCCAAATGCGGGAACATTTTCAGACAGAGTGACACAAAGTGGCGGTGGGGTTAATATTTTAAGTACACAACTTTTGGGGGATTCTTATTTTTTAAAAGGAAATTATCCTGCGGAATATAATAATTCACTCGGCGGTATTTTAGATATGCGATTGCGAAAAGGTAACGATCAGCAATCCGAATTTACAGGACAAATAAGTGTATTAGGTGTTGAATTAGCAGCAGAAGGCCCTTTTTCTAAAAAAAGTAAAGCCTCTTATGTCATCAATTATAGGTATTCTACTTTAGGATTATTGGGAGCAGCAGGGGTGGAATTAGGCGATGAAGAAATTTCATTTCAGGATGTTGCGTTTAATGTCAGTCTTCCAACTGCTAAAATAGGTGATTTCACCGTTTTTGGAATGTGGGGCGAAAGCGATAATATATTTGAAGCCGAAAGAGATTCTACACTTTGGGAAATTCAAAAAGACCAACAAGATATTCGATTTCATTCTGAAATGTGGGCATTGGGTTTAACGCATCAAGTTGCTCTAAGTGATAAATGGTATTGGAAAAATGTAGTGGTGCGTTCAGAGGTAGAAAGTCGTCGTAATGCTTTTTTATTGGATGCTCAACTGAACCCTAACCTAAGAGAAACGGACGTATTAGCTCAACAACGCACCTCCATAAAATCGATTTTAAATCATCAAATCAATACCAATAATCAATTAAAAATAGGCGGATTTGCGACGAATTTAGGGTATGAAGCCAATGGACAAATCATTTATAACACAGCAGATAGCATTGTACAAACCTTAAACGGTTTAGGTTCAGCATGGTTATACCAACCGTTCCTTAGTTATACGTATCGAAAAGGAGAACGCTGGAAAATAGATGCGGGATTAACCTATACTTATTTTGCACTCAATGAAACAGATGCTTTTGAACCTCGTTTAGCGATACAACATAGTTTAAATAATAAAGAAAAAGTTACGCTAGCGTATGGTTTACATAGTCGAATTCAACCTTTGAATGTTTATTTTTCGGCTAATTATGACATTACAGAAGTTGTCAATAATCGAGTTGTGAATCAAAATTTGGAGTTAACTAAAGCTCATCACTACACCGCTCGTTATGAAAACCGTTTAAGTGAGTTATCCAAAATTGAAGTAGAATTATATTATCAAGATTTATATGATGTACCTATCGTTAATGATCCAAATCGAGCATTTTCGGTTTTAAATATCTTGGAAGAAACCGTTTTAGAGCAATTGGAAAATGAAGGTACAGGTCGAAACTATGGTGCCGAAGTCAGTTGGCAGCAATTTTTAAATAAAGGCTACTACTATTTATTAAATGGAACCTGGTACGAATCTAAATTTACAGGAGGTGATGGCATAGAACGAGATACCCGATTTAATGGAAATTTTGCATTTTCCTTGACAGGCGGTAAAGAATTTCAATGGCTAAATCGTAAAAAAGAAGGGCAAACGAAAATTCTAGGCTTAAATACCAAAATCGTTTATCTAGGCGGTTTGCGGACTTCTCCAATTGACATCGCTCAATCTGCGGCACTTGGACAAACAGTATTTATCGAAAATCAAGCCTTTTCCATTCAACAGCCTAATGTTTTCAAAATTGATTTTAGGGTATATTATAAACGTATTAAACCGAAATATACCAGTACGCTATCGTTAGATATTCAAAATATGACCAATGAGAAAACCATTGCTTTTGAGTATTTCGATACTTTTCAACAGCAAATTGTGGCTCGGAATTTATTGGGTATTATTCCTGTGATGACGTATCGGGTGGAGTTTTAATCAGTAAAGTCGAATTCATTCGACTCCTAAAAATCGAATGAATTCGACTTTACTAAAGTTATAACATTACCAACTTCTCCACAAAAATTTGCTCTCCTGCATTATCAACCCCTTGCACAAAATATACACCGCTATCCAATCCTGTTAAATCCACTAAAGCTTGGTTATTCATAAAATCAATTCTTTCGTTTTTTACCATTTGCCCATTTGCATGATACACTTGCACCATTAATTCTCCTGTGTATTCAAAATTTAAAGCGACTAAACATTGATTGGTCGGATTAGGATAAATTTGAACGGTTGGTATAGGGCGTTCTATGGGGGCTTGAAAATATTGCGCTGCATATTGAAAAGCATCGATCCCTACTTTTTCGCCAATAATACGACCAGGAATATCATCGCAAGGCGGATGAATTCCACCCCATATACGAGATAAACTACATTGATCCGCAGCGTCTCGATAAGTTGCCCATTGTAGAGTCACATCCACACTTGGACCATTTTCAAAAACCAAAAATTCATTTTTAGGACAATAAAATTCCCCCATTCCACCTGGGAAAAAAGCATCACCGGTAAGCATGGTTAGCACTTCTGCGGCGGCTCGACTAAATGTAGAGTGTCCCGAAACATATCCTGCAAACGGAGGCGTCACAAAAGTAGGACGCTGATAAGGCATCCACCGTTTGCCATAAATCCAATCTACGCCTGCTACATCCACATTGGGGTCATTAACATATTCATCGCCACGCCATGCTTTTAGTTTTATTTCACCTACAAATTGTCCATTGGGTCCAGCCATCGGATCACTCTCGTTCTCAATTACTTCTATATAACCTGGCACTAATGGAATTCCTCTATGAGAATAAGAAAGCGTAGTAGAGTCTGAACTTTGTCCTCGTTCAATCATAAATCTAATAGCCGATAAGGGGCGAATATAATCATACCACCCTTTCACACTCCAAGCACTTATGGCAGCATCGTGCATTGCCCCGCCTAGAATAAAGTAAGATTTAACATCCCATTCTAAATCATCCAAAATAACTCCTTGTCCTTTAAATCGCTTTTCCAATGCAGGATTATCATTCACATAATTTAAAATCGTAAACCAATGCCCTGGAGGTGTTTCCGAATCAGGGCCATCTGCCCAAAATTCTGCTAATACCCTTGTATAATCTCCTCTAGGCACAATTTGAGGGGTGTAAGATTGATTAGTAATTGGGTTAATAGAATGTCCAACACTTGGATCACCTCCATTTTCTAAATCATAAAAATGGCGTAATCCGACTATATCATTCGGGAAAGTGTTAATGTCTAAATTACCAATGGAAGCTGGCGAAATATCCCACATTACGCCATCGGTATGATCTAAATGAGATGACCAAACAGACACCAAACTATGTCCCCAAGCATATTCTTCGGGGAGACTATTTTCAACATCATTAATCGTCCCTGCTCCATATGTCAATGCAGGAACACCTGGATCGTGATACACTTTATAAGTATTTTCATCTCGTTCAAAATAGGTAGCATCTTCTTCTTTCAAGGAAAATGGATATACATTACCCCATTCTGCCCCTAAAAAAGAAGGAATAACGTCCTCGCTAGGCGTACCGCCCTGATCCACAAATATCCCAAATAATAAGGATTGCCATCTATTGGGATTGTTAATATAGGGATTGCCCGGACTCGTAAATGCTAACCGTTCATTTGCGGGTTGGTAATACAAATTTGCATATCCTCCTATTTCGTTTGAGCCATCTACCAAACCATATTCTATTATTTTTTGAGCAATATAATTACCCATACCTGCTGCCGAACAGGTGTAATCTGTCATGGTGTAAGCAGAATTATACCCCAATGATTCCATAAATGCATCTACTTCTTGAAGCAATTCTTCTGCCCTAGGAGCATTTTGAAAACGATGATGAATCAACCGATAGACCGCATAACTCATTGCCATTTCTTGTGCTGCTCGCTTATCGGTAGGCTGCTTTATAGGTTGTAATGGAATAGGAAAATTATTTACCGTTTTCCCTAAAAAATAGGTATCAGCATGTGCTTCATACACCGCCCATGCGTCATACATTGCCACCGAAGTATGATACAAATTACGAGCATGCACGGTTGGTCGGGCGAAGTCAGCTCGTATAGCATCTAGGACTTTTTCATTCCATTGTCGTGCTATTGAATGTTGTGCATATACAGATGAAGTGTTAAAAAAGAAGAATAAGATTGCGATTCGCAATAATTTTTGGATAAAAAAATTCATGCTTCCTTCGGTTAGTTTTAAGAATTTAGGCAACACAATAGAGACTTAAACACTCAAAATAAGTCTCTTTCACACATTTATATACATCTTTCATGTCACAATATGCTATTTTTAGACTAAGACCTTGATTTCTAGCTAAAAATAAAGCATCTTTGCAAAAGCCTTTTATTATTACTTTCTCACAAGTTCTTGGGCGGAATTTCTGATAGAAATTCCGCTTATTTTTTTGGTGCAGTTCTATTCTTTGGAGGTTGCACATTTTTAATCTGATTCCCCGCTGTTCCTCCTTTGCTCAAGGTGATTTCTCCCACCACTCGCTCATATAATTTTTCTAATCGCTCTGCGGAATGAAAATAGATATTATGATTTTTAAAAAACTCCTTATCCGTAATACCATGTTTGGTAAAAATAAAATTGTAATACAGATTAGCTAAACTATCTTTAGTCAAATTCACCTCATTCTGAAAACCACCTTCTGCCAAATGTATTTCCGCCAGAATCTTTGCCATTTTCTCCTCAGGAATCGTTGGCTCAGGTACAGGTTCTTCTGCTGTACAGCTCGACAACAACATCAGGAATAAGAATCCATATTTCCACATATCTTGCATATTTAATTTCTTATTTTTGTAATCAAATATAGACTTTTGAAAGTTATATTTTTGAAAGTATTGGCAAAAACTATTTGGCAATCCAATAGATATCAATAAAACGTACAATAAAGGTAGTTCAATTATGGGAAATACAACTTTAACAACAATTTTAGAATCCCTTACCACGAAAAAGGTCACCTTAGTCGCCGTTTCTAAAACCAAACCGCAATCCGCCATCTTAGAGATATACCATCAAGGTCATAAAATCTTTGGCGAAAACCGAGTGCAGGAACTCGTTGAAAAATACGAAGCCTTACCCAAAGATATAGATTGGCACTTAATAGGACATTTACAAACCAATAAAGTCAAATATATTGCCCCTTTTGTCCGCATGATTCATTCCGTAGATAGCCTAAAACTATTGAAAGAAATCAATAAACAAGCAGCAAAACACAATAGAATCATTGACTGCTTATTACAATTTCATATTGCGACGGAGTCCTCCAAATTTGGTTTAAGCTTATCCGAAGCAAAGCACTTATTAGATTCTGACACTTATAAAGCATTTGATAACATCCGAATCGTCGGCGTGATGGGAATGGCAACTTTTACAGACGATTCAGCACAAGTCCGTCGAGAATTTCGTCAACTCAAAAAACATTTTGATACCTTAAAACAGACCTATTTCCAAACTCAATCTTCCTTTAAAGAAATTTCCATGGGCATGTCAGGGGACTATGAGATTGCGGTAGCAGAAGGAAGTACCATGGTTAGAATTGGAAGTTTGTTATTTGGAACAAGATAAGTGATAAGTGATAAGTGATAAGTGATAAGTGATAAGTGATAAGTGATAAGTGAATTTAAAGAAAAACTATCTACCAATGAAACAAAAGAATTAGTTCCATAATATCTTACTAATTATTTGTGATTTGTATTATTATATTATTTCTAGAGCGACCACAGATAAAAAATATGACTATTATTGGAGCTGAATTGTTAGACGAAAAAGATGTATTATCTTTTTGAAATTAGAAAAAACGTAGTATCTTTGGCATGTAAGTTCATTGAAAAAATTACATTTCACAGACAATTTGTTTC
>CAYLSF010000410.1:278-6396 GCA_964385675.1 uncultured Saprospiraceae bacterium | reverse complement strand
ATTTCATTAAAAAACTGTATTATGTTAAGAGAGTTGTCTTAAAACTGACGAATGACTTCGTTAAAAATCAAAAATTTAAGTCAAAATCCTCAAATTTTTAAACAACCTTCGTTTTCTAATTGTATTTTATCTTAAAATTTCAACTGCTTAATTTTAAGTTTATCTTAAAATTGGATACTTGAAGTTTAGAATATTTAAACATAATATGACTTTGAACTTTTGGAAAATGGGAGGTGTTTTAATCAGCCTTCTTTGGTTAGTAAGCTGTATGTCAACGGATAAAGCAACCGTTGAAACAGCAAAGGGTGCATTAAATTCTACTACAATTACAGATGGCGACACTTTGAAAAAAATTGTCAAGACACCCGCAGAATGGAAATCTATTTTATCGGCAGATGAATACTATGTGCTGAGAGAACAGGGTACAGAACGAGCGTTTACAGGAGCGTTTTGGAATAATAAGAAAGCAGGAACTTACACTTGTAGGGCGTGTGATTTACCATTATTCAGTTCCGAAACGAAGTATAAATCGGGAACAGGTTGGCCTTCTTTTTGGACACCGATTAAAAAAGGACACGTTGGAGAAGAAACGGATACTAAATACGGAATGGTTCGGACAGAAGTACATTGTAATCGTTGCGATGGTCACTTAGGGCATGTATTTGAAGATGGCCCTCAACCAACAGGTTTGCGGTATTGTATTAATTCGCTTTCTTTGAGTTTTAAGCCAAAGCAATAGATAAATAGTTGACGAGATCTATTTTCTAATAGGTCTCGTCAATTTTAAGCACCGATTTATTTCCCCTCTCCACTATAGTTAACTTTCCAATTTGAATTAACTCATTTCTATGAAGCCATTTCAAAAATTAAATTAATCACTTGATAAATAGGTTTATTTGATTATTAAATTGCTAAATTGTTAACAGAATATTCGATTATAAATATTTGATAAATGACTCTAGTTAGGTACTGTGTTCTAACTCAAAGTGAACATAATATTGCTTTTACCTCTTCATGGTCTAATGATGAAATCAAAATGGAATAATTAAGAACTATGATTTTAAAAAATTCCAAGGAAAGTAGTCAACAGGTGAGTAAAAGGTTAAGATTACTACCTAACGGATTAAAATTTAGGTAAAAAGTAGCAACTCACCTGATGACAATCATGCCTTTTGTCAAAGAATCAAAACTATAAATATCCAACGGAACTAATCCACCAAAACCAAAGTTACCACCACAAATCAAGAATCCATGAAATATAAAGGCGATTATCCATTTACCTACGAGCAATGGGAAAACTGTATTGAGGTATTAAAAATACTAAAGGATGACCCGTTCAATAATCCGAATAATCAGCTATTTAGCACCTTGCTCAAGAAGGTGTATAAAAAAGCTAAAAAGACAAATCATAAAACATCTTATAAGGCTCGACAAGCAGAAGATTTAAAAGCGAGTCAATCAACGGTTATTGTTAAAAATGCCTTGAATAATCGTACAGCTTATCATTCAGAGCCTTTTCAGCCGGAGCAAAAATTTAAAACCCTTAAAAATAAGCGGAATTGCTATGTGTGTAATACGTCTTATTTTAATATGCACTTTTATTACCACAAGCTCTGCCCAACCTGTGCAGAACAAAGTTATAAGTATCGTTTTACCTACGTGGATTTGACGAATAAAAATGTAATTCTTACAGGTGGAAGAGTAAAAATTGGATATGCTACAGCATTACGATTGCTAGAGAGTGGTGCAAATGTGACGATTACGACAAGATTTCCTGCCCTTGCTTTAGAAAAATTTAGATGGCATAGCCAATATAAGGAGTGGAAAGATAGACTCTTTATCTATGGTTTAGATTTAAGAAATATTAAAGCAGTTCAGGAGTTTATCGAATTTTATAAAGAAAAACATCAGAAGCTAGATATTCTAATTAATAATGCTGCTCAGACCATCAAATATCCTGACAGCTACTATAAGCCATTGATAAGCAAAGAGAAGCAATTTTTAAGTACTCGTAAAAAACCGCATCAATTGATTGCAAACGAAACGGCGGTCTTACAGTCAGCACCTCCTATTTTGCCTAAAATCTTGGATATTAGTCCATTTAAATTAAATCGCTTTGGACAACCTGTAGATGACCGTTTAAAGACGAGTTGGAATAGTCGCTTAGAGGAAGTTTCTGTATTGGAATTGATGGAAGTAAATTTAATTAATCATATTTCTCCTTACATTTTAATCAAGGAATTGACTCCCCTATTGAAAGCATCAGCAGATGATTTTAAATTTATTATCAATGTAACATCAACAGAAGGAATGTTTAGTCATACCAATAAATCGGTGTATCATCCACACACGAATATGACAAAAGCAGCTTTAAATATGCTGACCCGTACTTCTGCTAAAGAATATGAAAAGGATAATATTTCTATGAATAGTGTGGATGTCGGTTGGGTTTCTACCGGTGCGGTTGAACCATTGCGAAAAAAACAATTTGAGGTAGGTTACATTCCGCCGCTCGATCCTGTAGATGGAGCATCTAGAATTTTCCACCCGATTATTGATACTTTGAAACATAATAGAATTGCCTTGAATGGTGTATTATTAAAAGATTTCCAGGTAAAACCTTGGTGATAAATTGAGTAGGTTGTTAGCATAAATGGAAATGCACCGTCTCAAAAACGGAAATTACGGGTTCAACTCCCGTACAGCCTACTCCAAAGTAAAGTCGAATTCATTCGACTAAACATACGAAATAGAAATAGGTCGAATAAATTCGACTTTACAATCTAGGCTGTTAGCATAAATGGAAATGCGCTTGCTCGACAAGCAAGAGGTTGCGGGTTCAACTCCCGTACAGCCTACTCTAAAATAACGTCGAATTTATTCGACTAAACCGAATATACATGAGTCGAATAAATTCGACTTTACAATCTGGACTGTTAGCATAAATGGAAATGCACCCGTCTGCAAAACGGGGAATTGCGGGTTCAAGGCCCGTACAGTCCACTTTTTTAAATTCTGATAGTAGGCACTTTTGAAGTGCCTGTTATCTAAAAAGACCTCTTAATAACTTGAAGCAAACCATAAAATATGGCGTCGTAGGATTTAGTAGAAATCAGTTTGATAAAAAGGCAGCTTATCAAATATTGAATGAGGTATTTCAACAAATTCAAACCAAACATCCTCATAAAACCATTGAGATTGTAAGTGGTTATACCAATTCAGGCGTTCCAAAAATTGCTTATGAGCTATCTGATAAATATGGATTTATATCCGTAGGCTTTTCAGCAAAACAAGCCTTAAAAGTCAGAAGTGGTGTTTATCCTGTAAAAAAGGTCATTTTAAAAGGAGATAAATTCGGAGATGAATCCGAAGATTTTGTTCAATATATTGATGCCTTGATTAGAGTAGGCGGAGGCAAGCAAAGTCGGCATGAAACGGCATTATTTAAACAACTACATTTTGGAAAACCTTTACATACCATTTTAAAGGAATTTGAGGTAACGTGGTATGGGACGTAATAATAATGCAAATTGCCCGCTCAAGTCAAATAACCTGAAACGGGCAATTTTAATATCATTCAAATTTGAATTTACAGTCTAGCCAATAATTCCGTTTTCTTAGCATTAAACTCTTCATCAGTCAAAATACCCGCCGACTTCAATTCACCTAATTCTTTCAGCGTTTTCATGATTTCATCACGCGTCATTTGTGGCTGTTGATTTTGCTGAGTCGGAGGAGGCGTATTTTGGTTTTGACCTTTCATTTGTTCCATCAACATATTTGCCATACCCATTCCAACACCAATATCCATTCCTGCATTTCCACCTCCAGGGTTTTCTGCTGATTTTTCAATCGCATTGGTAATCTGGAATTGCTGGAATTTTTTCATGTCATCCACCATGTGCATATTGGTCATCTTATCATAGAATTCCTCAACTTCTTTAGGTAGAGATGTACTCGTGATTTGGAATTTCACAAGTTCAATACCAAATGGATTTAAATCATCTTGAAGCATCGGCATGATTCTAGCCCCTAACTCCGAGTAATTTGCTACCATATCCAAGACCGAAACCTCTGCCTCTGCTAAGGCTTCTGCAAACTTTGGAGAAACAATGTCTCTCAAACGAGCCTCAATTTCAGATAACCTTAACGTATGCCCAGTACCTGCAAATTCAGTAAAGAATTTTTTAGCATCGCTAATTTTGATAAAATATGTACCAAATGCCTTTACACGAACTTGTTTAAATTGTGGGTCGCGTAACATAACAGGGTTTGGCGTTCCCCACTTTAAGTTCGTGAATGTACGAGTACTGATATAATAAACATCTGCCTTGAATGGAGAATCAAATCCATATTTCCACGATCTTAAAGTAGTTAAGACCGGCATATTGTCTGTAATTAATTTGTGTGTACCCGGCTCATATTGATCCGCTAACTTTCCTTCATCCACAAAAAGTGCTGTTTGCGACTCTCTTACTATCAATTGAGCACCGTACTTAATGTTTTGGTCTTTGTCAGGGTATTTCCACAAGACCATATTTTTATCATCCTCAATATAGTCGATAACTTCTATAAACTCACTTTTGAAAAAATCAAAAAGACCCATAAATATTGTTTTCTAGTTTAGTAATTAAAAAATGGTATTTAGCTTTTCTTATATTCTAAGACGCTCAAAAAACCAAAGGTAACTTCGTTGTTTTGTGTAAAATGACCAACTTGTATAGACTAAGCGTGACATTCTAAAGACAAATTAATAAAATTTAGGATTTAATTCAAATTTAAGTATTGCTATACTTAATATATGTTTCAATTTAGGCATCATATACATACTCAAATTTTCCATTTTGACAAATTCAAAAATTCATACTTCCTTAATATACTGATAATTAATTAATAATCAACTATTTAAAATTTATCATTTGAGAATAGTATATGTATCATTTTAAAATATAATATTTCAAGCAACATTTCCATGAAAAGAAACGTAATAACAATACAAATTACAGAATGACATACATACACCTATCTATTGCAGCACAAATTTAATCTTAACCTTGCTTTTTATAAACTAAAAGAAGTTACAAGAAAGCATTCATACTAAAATTTACGTCAGAAAAATACCTACTACATTATTATTACAAAGGCTATATCAAGATGGAACTAATCGCACTATGATAATTGTATCATAGAGGTGTTTAATATATATGATTTGATTATTAATAATTTAATTATCCTCTTATAAAGAAAGAGGAAAACATGTGACAATAATCAATATCAGCAGATAAAAATAATAACTAATACAAATGTGTGCTTAGTTATTATTTTAAATAGTGAAAACAAGTTTCAATTTATTTATGAGTCTAAAAATGACACCCTTTCATTTTTACTTTAACTAAAACCTTACAGTTATGAAAAATCGTAGGTTATTGACAGAAAAACTAAATCATTTATTAACGTTTGCAATGTGTGGTCTATTTATATTATTTACAAATGCTGCTATTGCAATGACGTTACCTCCTAGTGATTCTATTTCACCAGATCCTTTAGTAGGATTTGACTTAATGGATTCTAATGAAAAAGGAGTAGAACTTGAGCAAGAAGAATCTTCTATTAAAGAGAATGTTACGTTGAATTTAAATCAAACAACCATGGGTTTTTTCACCATCACGTTATTTGATTTTGCACAGGAAGCCGTGAGAGTAGCAATTTACGATGTAGAAACCGAAGATATGTTATATGCGATTAATCTTGAACCAGATGCAGAACTTTACACTACAGCATTATTGACTGTGCCTTTAGAGTCCGGAGAATACTATGTAGTAGTAGAAGGCGATAATCGAATTGTTCCTAAAACGCTGACTATTGAATAGGATAAGCAATTTATAATGAATATTTACTAAAAAGTTCGGCTGATTTCAGTCGAACTTTTTTAGTTTTAGAACGATCGTTAGCATATTATCATTCTTATCATATTCCTTACATTTTTTGTAAATTGCAATATGGATAAAAATCTACAAAAATTACCTGTTTCTCAATCTAGTTTTGAATCAATTATTACTGAAAATCTATTATATGTAGATAAGACTAGTCAAATTTTAATTTTACTAGAACAGGGTAA
>CAYLSF010000410.1:0-256 GCA_964385675.1 uncultured Saprospiraceae bacterium | reverse complement strand
GTAAATATTTATTCTTATCCCGTCCTCGCCGGTTTGGAAAGTCATTATTAGTTTCTACTTTAAAAGCATTATTTCAAAATAAGAAACATTTATTTAAAGGGCTCTACATTGAAAATAAATGGAAATGGGAAGAATATCCTGTAATTCGCATTGATTTTTCTTTAATTGATTATAAGCTTAATAAAGAAGATTTCCAAACTGATTTAGCTGATTTTTTAAAGATAATTGGAGAAGCATATGGACTTCAAATCAGCGG
>CAYLSF010000409.1:0-6396 GCA_964385675.1 uncultured Saprospiraceae bacterium | reverse complement strand
TACCTTTCCCCAACTCGCTAGATTAACTATCAACTTCTATACCTTACCACCAAATTCAAGTTAAAAGTAACTTGAATCAAATCCCAAACTCCAATTAACAAATCTGCCTATCGGCAGACAGGTTCCAAAATTATCTTATAGTGATTTGGAATTTGGATTTTGTGATTTGGAATTTTCCTAAGATACCTCTTAGGATTCATATTTATAAATCTAACAAAAATAGAAGTATGATAAACTATAAAATTTGGATTGGCTTATTGGTACTCTTACCACTTTGGGGCATGGCACAAAAAGAGTCAACGACCTCGACAGATAAGACGGTAAAAGCCATGGATTTACCAAGAAAAAAACCAAAGGCAAAACCTCCTGTAGAAGAAAAGCCTAAAAAGGAAGACAAAGACGCCATAGACCCCGTTTTAAAGGGACTATTAGGAAAAGTGCCTAAAAAGATTTTGAAAGCGAAAGAAGTTCGATTTTGCGAAGTAGAGTCTTTTATTTCGGAAGAAAAAGCTGCTCCTAATATCGAAGGATTTAAAATTGTACAATCTGCTCCTTTGACGGCTGACGAAACGCAAGCAATTAAAAGTATGTTGACGACAAGTGAGACCTATTACTTGACAGAAGACATGAAACAATGTCTTTTCTTACCGAAAATGGGGATGCAGTTTATTACTAAAAAAGATACGGTAAATGTCTTAGTTTCTTTTAAATGCGATTTGGCGAGATTTTACAATGGTCGCAGAAAAACGACATTAGATAGTGATGATGGACGAGATAGACTCATAGCATTTTTTGAGCGAAAATTTAATACACCTGAACCGCAAACGCATCAAGAGATGTCACTCAATATTGTCCAAAAGCCAATTTATTACACGGTGCAAGAGGGCGATTTTTGGTACAATCTAATTACTAAAATTAATAACACTTACGAATCCACGATTTCATTGGATGAACTTAAAAATTGGAATCAAAGCCGCAATTTGGAAAATGTAAAAGAGTTACCTGTCGGTAAAACCATTATTGTAGGATTTGAACACTAATTTATTGAATGGAAAATTGAGAATTATTCCAATATGTATGGAAACCTCGATTTTAACCTAAAGTATTAATCAAAATTTCAACAAACTATGAAAATTATAGCATTGCAGATTAAAATAATCGTATTAGCCATCTGTTTTTTAGGAGCGTCTAATACCGCAACTACCCAAACCGTACACGCTATTATTTGTGGAGCAACGAATGTAACAGACATTGGAGATGGTTGTAAAGTGAGTGTTAATAAATTGGAAAATGCTTTAAAATATGTAGAGCAACAAACCAAGATGGATGTTAAAATTACTCGTTTGACAGGTTCTAATTTTAGTAAACCTCGTATCGTACAAGCTATCAATAAACTGAAAGCCGATGAAAACGATGTTATTATGTTTTATTCCACAAGTCATGGTTTCAATTACAAAGACATCCCTTCTCGATATGCGATTATTTCTGCACATCCTACAAAAGTAGAAATGTCAAGAAGAGAGTTAGTCAATTTCGGTCTATCACTAGAGAAAGAAGTGTATCAGCCTTTATTGAGAAAAGGAGCTAGACTAACGATTGCGATGGCAGAAGCTTGTAATACGGTGGTCGATATTCCTTCTCCGTCCTCGTATAATGCTATGAATATCAATATTCAAAAGCGTTTAAAAGAATTATTTCTTCAAGCGAAAGGAAGTGTGATTTCATCAAGTAGTGAAATTGATCAGCGTTCTTGGACAGATCCGCAAGATGGTGGTATTTATACCAATATGTTTATCAAGTCAATGAATGAAGTTATCAGTTCTAATCAGACGGCAACATGGGAAGCGGTATTTGATAAAACAGATAACTACACTCGTACTTATGCTGCTAATGAAAAAATTAGAGGCGGGCAAAATCCACAACATGAAGTGAATTTAATTGATACCGCTATTAAAGTAATTGATGATGAAACAGAAGGAGAACCAACGCAAAAGAAGACTAAAAAGCATGACTACATTGCACCAAAAGTACGTGTTAAGAAAGAAGAAGAGTAATTGTTAATTATTAATTGTTAACTATTATCCTGAAAGCTATTGGATGTTAATTGTTAAAGTATTTGTAAGTAATTGATACGCAAATGTTTATCGTATTTTTAAGTACTTGTGCAAGAAATAAAAGTTTATCCAATTACATAAAACCTAGCGTAACTGTTGCCGAGAAATAAGGTGAATTTAAGTCATGTCTGACATCTGACATCTGACTTCTCATAAAAGTTACCAAACCTAAAAAAGACTGTTCGTATGAAAAAATGTATGGTACTGTTTGCCGTAATGGTAATCAGCTGGGCGACGTATGCTCAAGATGGCAAGGCAGGTAAAATATGGTATGCCGACAATATGCTGTATATCAATGTAGTAGAGCAAGGCGTATTAGTGATAGATAATAAAAATCCACGACGACCTAAAAAGTTAGGCTTTATCGAAATTCCAGGCAATATTGATATTGCGATAAAAGATAAAGTATTGTATGCCAATAATAATGAAGACTTAATTGCTTTAGATATTAGTAAAATCAAAAAGGTTAGCAATAAAAAGGTCTTAACACGGTTCAAAGGGATTTTTCCACAATGGGGTAAAGGAAGCGATAAAATAGAATGGCACGAACCGACTAAAAAACGTTGGGTATCTAGTAGTATTAGTGTGGTAAGTGGTTCAAATTCTCAAGGTGGTTCCATGGCGAGTTTTACCTTAGAAGGTGATTATTTATATACGATTAATGGTAAAGAGATTCACACGTTTGATGTATCAAAACCTAAGAAGCCAGAATGTAATAATCGACCTGTGCCAATTAAAGGGGATAATATAGAAACGGTTTTTTCAGCAGATGGGCGTTTATTTATTGGGGCTCAAAAGGGATTGCACATCTATGGTCTAGAAAATCCAACGACTCCAAATCACTTAGGAACTTATCAACATACACAAAGTTGTGATCCTGTAGTAGTTGAAGGAAACTTAGCCTATATTACATTAAGAGATGGTACAGCATGTAATCGTGCAGTCAATAAAGTAGAGGTTATCGATATTAGCAATCCACAACGCCCTAGACGTATTAGTTCTGCTAATGCAACGCATCCTCATGGTTTAGCCGTAGAAAATCAAACGATGTATTTATGTGACGGACGTGCAGGATTTAAGGTCGTAGATGCTTCTAATCCTCGTCGCCTAAGAACAGTAAAGCGATATGAAGAGGTAAAAAACACGTATGATGTAATTGCTTTATCTAATCAAAAGGTTTTATTAATGGTTGGGGAAAGTGAGTTGATTCAATACGATTATTCGGATAAATTTAATTTGAGAAAATTAAGCAAAATCACAGTGGATAATGAGGTAATACCTCAGCCATAAATAATAAGCATGAAAGCGATAAATCTGTCAATTTTAATAGTAATTGGATTCATTGTATTCAGTTGTCAAAAGGGGTATCAAGACCCTCCACTTCCTGTAACGATTGAAAATAAACTAGATAGTTTATTACTAAATACAGAATTTGATGCGGTATCCATTGGAATAATTGATGGAAAGCAGCGATATATTGCTCACAAAGGACAATTATTAAATGCAGAATCACCAACAGATGAAACGCTTTATGAAATAGCTTCTATTACGAAAACATTTACAGGAACTTTATTGGCTCATGCCATACACGATAATAAAGTTCAACTTGATGAGGATATTAGAAAATATTTAAATGGTAGTTTTCCAAATTTAGCGTATAACAATCAACCGATTACTTTTCATCATTTGGTGACTCACCAAAGTGGTTTGCCTAATATGTTTCCCGATGTGAAAGGCTTATTTGACAATCCTGATTGGGATAAACTACCATTTAGAATTAATGAGTTACAAAAAGATTATTCTAAAGAAGATTTTTTTGAAGCATTAGCTGAAGTGACTTTAGATACACTACCTGGGGTAAATTTTAGTTATTCCAATGCAGGGGCAAATCTGCTAGGATATTTATTGGAAGAGGTGTATGAAAAACCTTTTAAAGATATATTACAAGAAAAAATTCTGAATCCATTGAATATGGAGAATACGGAAATTTCGAGTTCAAAAATAGATTTGAATAAACTCGCTCAGGGACAAAATTTCAAAAAAACTAAAATGCCTTTTGGAGTCGAGAAAGACATGAATGCAGAAGGGGGTATTGTATCAAATATTGGAGACATGCTACAGTATCTTCAATTTCATTTAGATGAAACAAATAAAATTGTCTCCTTATCGCATCAGCATTTATGGAATGGTCAATATGGCGATTTTGAAGCAGGATTATTTTGGCAAATCAACAAAAATGGAGATCAGCCAGATAGAATTTTTCAAAATGGAGGAGCTTTTGGTACATCAAGTTGGGTAACATTCATTCCAGAGCAAGATATAGCGGTGTTTATCGTGACGAATGTTTCTGGCCCAACGATTCATCAAAAACTAAGTGAAACAACCGATAAAATTATTGAAGAATTACTGATAGATAGACCGTTATAGTCTATAATAAAGTCAAGATTGTGTTTAAATAAGTGAGGTATAAGTTAACTAGAGTTAACCCTGATGCTGAAAGGTGTTGGGGTTTTTTATTACGGAATAGGTGCAAGGTATAGGGTTTAAGGTATAATTATAAAAGAAAACTAGCATAAAAATTGAGGTTTAAAAATATGAAGAACGATTATAAGAATGAAGTCGGTATTGCCTTATACCTAAAACCTTATACCTTATACCAATTTTGCAAAAACAATGAACTATGAAACATATCTTAATGATGATGCTCTTAACAAGTCCATATTGGCTATTAGGGCAAAGCTTTGAATTAAACAAAACATTTACAGGACACAAAGAACAAGTTTCTTATGTCACCTTTCGAAGTGAAGATAATTTATTAATTAGTGGCTCTGTAACAGGAGAGATTATTGTTTGGAATGCTCAAACAGGTAAAATTAAAGAACGAATTAATGAGCATACCGATAAAGTGACGCATTTAGAGTTTTCTAATAATGGTCAAATGCTCGTTAGTGCGAGTTATGATGGAACTATTAAAATTTGGAATATTCGGACAATGGAAGTGATTCGTACCTTTAAAAATCCAAGTACGGAGGCGTATGACGAAGTAGAGGGCAATGAACCAACATTTGCCACATTTGCTCCAAATGATAGGTGGGTTTATTTTGGTGGGTATAATTTGAAGGTACTCAAAGGGAATATTAAGACAGGTAAAATGGTGGGCATTTATCAACACGATGAAAATAGTATTACCTGTGGCATGATTTCGCCTAACAAGAAAAATTTAGTGATTGGTATTGGAGGTAATGTGTTGTTTATCAATTTAAAAACCAATAAAATTGTTAAAAATCTATTTAAATCCAATGCGTATCAAGATGCCATCTGTGAAATGGCATTTGTCCCAAATTCTACCCTATTGACGACTTGGGCAGTGAGTGGTCGAGTACAGTTTTGGGATTGGAAACTGGAACAACGAGAAAAACACCTACAAGCTACCCGTCAAGAAGGCTCAAGTGATATTGCCTTTTCGGGTGATGGACAATATTTTGTAACAGGAAATGTAGGCAGTCAAACCAAAGTCTGGAGTGTTAAAGACCGTAAGGTCATTCAAACTTTAGAAAATCATGACGAGCCTGTTATCACTTTTGCCTTTTCTTCCGATGGAAAATACATTGTAACAGGAAGCGAGGATAACAACATCAGTTTGTGGTCTAAAAAACAAGCTATCGTTCGTAATGTAGAGCGTATTCCACAGCGATTGAGAAAAAGGAAAGTCAATGTTCAGGAGTTAGTTATGGTGAAAAGTCCGTATGTCGAGTTTTGGTTTTGGGATAATAAAAAAGTGGATATGGATACCATTTCCGTAAATATCAATGGGGCTTGGGTTGTGAAAGAACATCAGCTAGATGCTGTTCCTAAAAAAGTAAAAGTTAAACTAACCAGTCGGAATAATTACCTCGTAATTCATGCACATAACGAAGGCTTAATTCCTCCAAACACGATTGCCGTAACGATTCGGTCAGGTCGAGAAGAGCGTCTAGTTACCTTAAAATCAGACTTGGGAACGAGTGCAGGAATGAAAATTTTATATAATCCAGAATAAAGTTTTTGGGTAAAAAAGGGATATGAATCCACTTTATATGACTAGCGATGAAAATTTACTAGGTTCTCATCGCTAGTCATTCTAGTCTTAATTCGGCTATACTATGGAGCATCAATATTGAATCGTTTTCGTATTTCTGATAAACATTCAAAATTTAGCTAAAGCGTAAATACTGGTTTATTAAACTTCTAAAAGTTTGATAAATCTTTAATTTTACAACGGTCAAAGCAACCTAAAATGAGT
>CAYLSF010000408.1:0-6402 GCA_964385675.1 uncultured Saprospiraceae bacterium | reverse complement strand
AATATTGAATTAGTATGTAATAGTGAAAATGGCAAAATTGATAAGTTAATTATTAAAAAATAATTACATGAAAGTATTGATTCGATTTATCATACTCCCTTTTTGTCTATGCTTTTATTTAACAGTCAATGGTCAAGATGAATGTGGAGGAACTTTTAAAGCAGATGGTACTTTTTGGGTTAACGAAGGTAGAAAAGTTACTTTCAAAGTTCAAAGAAAAAAGCCTAGAGGAATGTCTATTGAGGAATGGAGAACGTGTAGAGAGAAACTACCAGACGTTCAAGTTACAATAAATAAAACTTTTGAAGAATACGAAAATAGAGCACATAATAATAGTGTATTATTTGCAGAGTATTTAAATCAACTACAAGAAATAGAAGAAGATTCAGCAGTAGCGGAGGCATTATGTAGAAGTAGTCAAGATTTTTTTGGGAATGTTTATATTGAAGGACCTGTATTTAAAAAAGGTAAAGTTGATTATATCGCTATGTCATTTTGCGAATATATTGAGGCAATGAAGGGAATGTTAAATGATAATCAATTGTGTATGAGTGTATGTTGGTCTCATCCTGATGATATAGAAAAACCTTCTTTTGATTTAAGTTCATCAAGTACTCGAAGAATAAAAGGTCAAAGTGGTAAATTTTATGATCGATTTATTGGTAAGGGGTACTTTAAAGAAACAGTATCTTTTTTTAATGGCGTTACCACGATACGTAAAGAAAGCTGTAAAGAAATACAATTTTATTTAAGGTATGTTTCAGATCAAGAAGATGAATCAGCATATAGATGGGATATTTTTGCTAATAAAATAGTAAATATAAGTAAGGACTCTTGTAAAGGTCTACCCGATATAGAAGGATGTAATCCTGTTCGCTGTGATAGTGCTTGTCTTTATCAACCTTTAAATCCATTAGCTTACCTCGTTCCTGGACTCGGATGGCATCATTTTAAAGAAAATAAATTTTCTTGGACTGGTGCAGTAAAAACGGTTCTAGTTGGAAGTTCCATCTATTATAGTATTGATCAAAGAATAAAATACAAAAAATACGAACGAATGATGAATGAGGATGCTATTACCCTTGCTGCAATTGATGACTATCACGAAATAGCTAATCGACATTATGAAAATTATATCATTTTTGGTGTACTCGGTCCAGGATCGTGGTTAATAGATGATATATTTATATCTATAAAAAATGGTAGTCAGAAAAAGCAAAATATGAATTTTTTTCAAAACTGTGATATAACTTCTAGTATTGAAGAAAAAGATATATTGAAGTCAAAGCAGGGATATAATCTTCAATTTAAACCCAATTTCAGTACCTTATCGGATGGAACAAATACTGCTGGAGTAGGATTGTATCTAAATTTTTAAAATATGCTAAATAAATTAGTAGTAATAAGTCTATTATTATTGATTACGTTAGTTTCTTGTGATTTACTCCAAGAAGGAGAACAAGAAGTTCGAGATTGGATTGATGACATCCCCAAAAGAACTTACCAAACTTTTGATAGTCAATCTATTCCCGTAGGCTATAATTTTAAAAATAGTATTGTCCAAACAGAAGATTCTACTTATTTAGTAGCAACGACTGCACCTGATAGCACTATTTTAGTACTATATTTAGATGTATGGGGAAGGGAATATAACCGAGTGAATGATTCCACTAAATCAGGTAAAGCACATGCGATAGTGGAAGCTGCTGATATGATGTCTTTTGCAGTAGTAGGAGAAGAAGAACATAACATGTTTTTTATGTTGATTGATATAGAAGGTAATATAATTGAAGATACTTATAATAATTATGAATCCGTTTTTAGTCAATTAGGTGCAATTCAAAAAATAAATGCTTTAGATGTAAGTTTGACAAGGGATGAGGGATTTATTATTACAGGTTATATCAAACAAACTATTGATGTGGAAAGAATGTTCTTGTTGAAAGTTGATAAGTTTGGTGCTGCTGAATGGTGGTTTCCACATTTCAGCGGTATAATACCTACTTCCGTTAAGGAAATGCGAAATGGAGATTTTATCATATCGGGTTATCGAAAGTCAAATGGTCGTACCGTAATGATACAATTAAATGAAGTGTTGAGTACGAATAATCTTATTGAGTACTCAGGTAGTCATTGGAGTCCTTTTAATACTATTATTCCAGCATCTGATAGTACATACGTAATCGTAGATTCCAAATATCGACAAGGAAGTTCCTATATTCGCTATTTAAAAATAAATAAAACAGGAGAAAAAGTACAACCCGATAGATTATTAGGGCGTCAAAGCAACCAAATAGGTTACTCCATAGCACCTTTTATAGATTTAGATCAAACCCGTAAAGGGTATGTTTTATTTGGTTCAAGTATTGCATCTTCGGGAGAAAAAGTATTTTATCTAGTCAAAGTTAACGAGGAAGGACAAGAAGAATGGACAAAAACATATAAGGGTTCAGCATACGAATTAATTGGTAATGTTATACAGACAAAAGACTACGGTTTTATGATGGTTGGATTATCTAGTAATAATACTACAGGTTACCAATTACATTTAGTAAAAACTGATGCTGTTGGAGAAATTGCAGAATAACAAAATAAACAAGTCCTGAGCAATCAGTGTAACCTAACTGCTCAGGATATTTCTATCATTGTTTTAATACTTTAAGTGTAAGCGATTGATGATTTATAATACAATGTATGAAATAAGTTCCTTGCGAATAAGTCGATAAATCAACACTTAAAATTGATTTCCCTTGTTGTAAATTATGATTTTGAGAGCTACCAACCAATCTTCCATTTATATCTAAGATTTGAATAGTCATAATTTCTGATCGTTTTAACTCTAATTCTAAATCTACCCTATCCATGGTGGGATTTGGATAATATTTCACATCTTCTACAATAGATAATAAATTGGTATTATTTCCAATATCCACCGATATTGTATCCATATTCACACAAGTCGTAACTGTATTTGTAATAGTTAAAATATACACACCTGGAAACGTAACCGTTATAGATGGATTGATGCTGCCTGTGGACCACAAATATTCAAAATCGGGAGATGTACCACCTGATAAAGTTACAGGGTTACCTGCTACTATATTTGTATCATTTCCCAGTTCTACTATCGGCAAAGGGTGAACAGTAAAACTATCTCTAGCTATGTTAGAACATCCAAAAGTATCTGTAAAGGCGTATACAACATATCCTAGGCTTATCGTATCAAATGGATTAAAAATAGCAGTACTATCATAATCTAAAATATCATCTGTTATAAAATTACCAGAACTTGTAAATATTCCTCCTATAGAATCTGCATATATTGTAATACTAGAATCTCCTATACAATATTCATCCTCTAATCCTGTAATAGTAAAAACAGGTAGTGAGCGTACAATAGTTACAAACTGACTATCTATCACAGTACAATTATTTGTATCAGTATGTTCATACATCACTAAAATAAGAGAATCCGCAGTAAGTGGTTGAAATAATGCTGAATTGGAGTTTAAACTATCAATATTACTTAATAAATCAGAAAAGGCACCGATATTTGGCGAACCTATGAGGGTATCTGCTGGATCACCTATACAATATTCGGTTTCTAATCCAGTAAAACTTACATTAGGTAATTGGTGTACTTTTACTGGAACATCAATGGTATCTGTACAACTATTGAGATTATCAATAATCACATTTACAGTATATACCCCAAACGTATCATATCGATGTATATAAGCATTTATATGAGGTAAGGTATCTAATTTACCATCATCATAATTTAAATAATATTGGGATGTGTTTAAGAAGATACTAGAACTATCTGTATAGTTAGTTAATGTATTGGATATTTTCTGACATACTGTATCTCCTACTAAGTTGGCTTTAGGTTTTCTTAAAACTTCTACATCTAATTGAAAAGTGTCTTTACAACCATTTAAATTATCTAAAATAATTTCCGCTTGATAAATATGTCCATTGATTTGATAGGAATGAGTATCGCTCATTGCTGCTGTTGTATCCAAAAGTCCATCTCCATAATCCCAATAATATAAAGCACTATCTAGTGCAATAGAGTTATCCGTAAACGTGGTCGCTAGTTCATGACAGACTGTATCAGCACTAAAGCTCGGAATAGGTGTATCTTTAACAACTACGGTATCATAGACTACTTCTACGGGACAGGTATTTTGATTATCTACTGTTAATTCCGCAAAATACACTCCGACGGTATCGTATTCATACAGGTGTGGAAAGTTTATATCATTTAAAATGGTATCTGAATTATCTCCATATTTTAGGGTAAAAATGGTATTTGATAAAGTATTCGTAGATAGATTTGTAAATGCTGTATTAATAAAATGACAAACGGTGTCAACACTAAAATCAGCTGTTGGTTTTCTATCAATCGTTACAATTTGGAAAGTAGAGTCCTTACAGCCATTATTATTATCTATCAATAGATAAGCTGTATCTTGATAACCATTGAAATCAGTATATAGCCTTTGAAATATAGTTGAATCTGTATTACTAAATGTATTATTTCCAAAATCCCAATAATAATTAGCAAAATCTAATGCCATTGACGAGTTTGTAAATGTTGTTGCTACACCATAGCAAACTGTATCTACACTAAAAATAGCATTAGGCGTATGTTTTAATGTAATTGTTGTATCTAGGGTTTGTATTGGACAAACATTATTATTTGTTAGTGTAATTGTGATAGTATAATTCTGTGGATTTGTATAAAAATGCTGTTGAACGACAAATGAATTTAGGGTATCTATTGGACTATTGTCACCATAATCTATAGTATAGGTAGGATTAAATAAGTCATAAGATAAATTAGTAATAGTAATAGAATCAGGTTCACATTCATCAGCGGTTGTAAAATATAGGTTTGGACGAATATCTATCTCAACAGATACAGAATCTGTTACTACACAACTATTTCCATTATCAACTGTCAATTTAGCATTAAAAGATGCACCACTATTGTTATTATCATATTGGTGGTTTACAATATTAGTAGTAATCGTATCATTCGTAGTAGAGTCTCCATAAGCCCAGATGTAAGATACCCCCAACAAAGTATCAGTGATTTGAGCAACAATAGTTGAGAGCTCTTCATAACAAACCGTATCTGCCATTAAGGTAAACTGAGGAGAAAGTAAAACTTCAATAGTATCTGTAAGCGTATCGGAAGGACAATAAGCATTATTCGCTATTAAAGTCGTTACAAATACACCACTTGTATCATATTTATTCGTAAATACATTTTGAGGCAATAAAACTTGAGATGCTTTATCTCCAAAAGATATTTCCAAAGAAGAGATATTTTGTGATAGGTTTATTATCTGTGCATCTAAATGGTTACACAATACAGAATCACTTAAATAAAAATCAGCGATAGGAAAGGCAGCAACCTCTGCGATTATGCTATCTCTAAATTTACAATTATTGGTATCTGTGACTTCAAGTTGTACCCAAAAGCTATCTGCATTATTATAAATATGATATAGGGAGGGAGCAAGGGAGGTATCCAAAGCAGAATTATCTCCATAATCCCACTGATATATCAAGGTAGAATCAATAAAACCTATATCAATAATAGATGTATCTCCTAAACATACTGTATTAGCAGATATATTCATATTAGGAGTAGAGTGATAAAGCACTCGAATAGAGTCTATTGCCATACAGGAATCTAATGCGACTGTTACGATATAGAGGTCAGGCTGAGTTACAGATAATGTAGAATCTAAACTACCTGTACTCCAACTAAATATAGCGGTGGTATCATTTTGCCCCGCATGTAATAAAAGAGAGTCTCCTTGACAAATATAAATAGTATCTGCTCCTAAATCTAAAGTAATATTTGGTGCAGGTTCATACAGCACTCGAATTGAGTCCATTGCCATACAGGAATCTAATGCAACCGTCACAATATAAAGTCCTTCTTCAGATATAAAAAATATAGAATCTATACTACCCGTATTCCAGTTAAATGAAGCTGTAGTATCATTTTGCCCTACATCTAAAACTAGTGTGTCGCCCAAACAAATATAAGCTGTATCTAAACCTAAGTCTAAGGTAATGTTTGGAGCGGGTTCATAAAACACCCATATAGAATCTGTTACAATACAAGTATCTAGTGTTACGGTTACTTGATAAAGCCCTTCTTGGGTAATATAAAATATAGAATCTGTGCTTCCTGTATTCCAGCTAAATAGAGCTGTAGAATCATCTTGACTTACATCTAACACAAGTGTATCTCCTAAACAGATATAAGCAGTATCTGAACCTAAATCTAAATTAATAGGCGTACCTAATAAGTTTTCTTCTGCCAAAATATTACTAGACACAAAAGAGATTAATATTATAATTATAATACGTTTAAAT
>CAYLSF010000407.1:0-6404 GCA_964385675.1 uncultured Saprospiraceae bacterium | reverse complement strand
GTAAGATTACAAAGCACTAATTATCAATTAATTATAAAAATTGGTAGTTGGTGCTTTTTGTATTGTACTGATGTATTTACGGACGTAAGAAAGTGGCAACTGACGTTTTTCAATTTTATTAATTTAAATCTGTAAATATTATGAATCATCGTTACACTTTTAAAGTTGTACTGCTCAAAGAAAAGAGTCGCCCAAGAAAAGATGGTAAGTATCCACTTCTATTTCAAGTTTTCTTAAATGGGAAAAGAGATCGCATCAGTATGAGTCAAACCATTAAAGTAGAACAATGGGATGAACAACGGCAGCGAGTTAAAGGAAAGTCAAAGCTGGCTAATCAGATTAATCACATTATTTGTAAATGGGAAAGCAAGACACAGGATATCTTTTATGATGCTATTATTAATGACAAACCATTAACCAAAAAACGTTTTAGAGAATTGCTTTTAAATGAAGCTTACCGTAAGGATTTCTTGACTTTCATGAAGAAGGAAATTGAGGCAAGTACTTTTGCTAAAGGTACGATTAGGGCATACTGGCAGGCTTATAATCATCTGGTAAATTATCGAAAAGAAATTCCTTTTAATGACATTAACTATGACTTAATAGATGGTTTTGAAAATCATCTGGTTAAAGCAAAACTGGATTCTAATACTAGACATAAGCATCATAAACAATTAAAAAAGTTTATCAATGTAGCCATACATAAAGATGTAGATATCAAAAACCCTTATCAATATTTTGAAATGCCAAAAGCAAAAACACAGCGTACTTTTTTATCTCAAGAAGAACTACAGTTGTTGGTTGAATTGTATGATAGCGGTGCTTTGGAAGAGAATATGCTTAAGGTTTGTCGTCAGTTTTTATTTATGTGTGCAACAGGATTACGAATTAGCGATATTAAACAATTAACTAGCGATCATGTAGTTGGGGATAAATTAGTCTTCCGCTCAAAGAAAACACAGCGATACAAAATGAAGATGGACAAACCATTGTCTGAGTTTGCTAAGAAATTTTTACCAATACATAAAGGAAAGCTATTTGATACTTATTCTTATGATCAAACCTTCAATAAATACTTGAAAATACTGATTAAGAAAGCGGGAATTGATAAACCTATAACGGCTCATGTTGGCAGACATACATTTGCTACAACCTTCTTAGAATTAGGTGGAAAAATTGAAGTTTTGAAAGATTTATTAGACCATAGTAACTTAGAAACTACTATGATCTACGTCCATATCACAGATAAACGGAAGAAAGAACAGATAAAATTATTCGATAGTTTTATGGATAAATGATAGGTATTTGAAGTGTTTGAAATCAATAGAAGTGCTGGTTATGATGATTTAAGAATTCATAATCAGCACTTTGTGTTTTGAGTTTAACCTTGGATTTTTAAAGATAATGGCGTGTAATAACGTGCTAATTCTAAGATTTCTAGTCGAAGGAGTTCTATGGCTTGTAGCTTTAAGACAATGGAGTATCGTTGTTGTAAGATGCTTTTTTTGAGGGATAGGTATTGTGTGGGTAAGAGTTCGGCTCTGTCGTATTTGTCTTCTTGTATTTTGAAAATGGCTTCGTCTAAGTGTAGAAGTTCCCGAGCGTGTTGGAGGTCTTGCATGGCTAATTGTCTTTTTAGGAGCAGGTGATGGAGTTTGAGTAAGTCGGCATTGAAGGCGAGTTCGTTGCGTTTGATGAGGCTTTTGATTTTGAGTTCTTTTTTGTTTTGATCATTTAGTAATCCGTACATATTAGCAAAGGAAAATTGGAGGTTGGGACGGATACCAAAATCAGTATTGATACCAATGGAAGGGACAAATTTTAGCCAACTCCATCGTTTTTTATCTCGATATTCTTCGATTTCGGCTTGTGTTTTTTGGAGGTAGTAGGTTTCTAAGGAATGTTGTAATTGTGGTGTAGAAGGAATAGTATCCGTATTTGTGATGTTGAATAACAATAAGAAGATGGTTAGTTTCATGTTAAATTGATTTGAAAAATGATACGTTATTGGTTAGTTATAAATTTCAATCCACTCTATAATTCCTGTGATTCGAAGTGGGGTAATGGTTTCTACAGGTCGCTGATTATCGAGTTTAATCAGTTCTAGTCGTTGCATATTGAGTAATTCAATTCTATCACTATTGTAAGTAGGAGCTTTGAGTTGACGCAATTGTTGGAGTTCTCTACTCAATCGCTCCCGTTCAGAAATAGGAACAGTTAAAATATCTTCCTCTAATTGTCTCAATCGGTTAAGCTGTGCTTCATAGGCTAATCGAGTTTCTAAATCTTGAGCTTTGAATTGTTGGATTTGTTGGGCTAAAGTCTTAATTCTTGGATTAGATTTTAGGGGTTCAGGTTTCTGCTCAGGAATTTCAACTATTGTAAAATCATTTAAATACGTTCCTTTAAATTGCTTTTTTTCGAGTGTTATTCCGTTTTCAATATATTGAATAGACTTGTTTGTGGTTAGTTCCAATGTTTTGATAAATGGTTTTTGAAGGAGTTGGTAAACGCTATCTATCGAAACCTGAATAAAGGTCTGCGTTTTAAATCTAAACTGCTTATCTGTTGCGGTTGGAAATAAGTTTTCAATGACCATCTTTGACTTGTCTAAGGTGATAAACTGTTCATTTTCAAGGAGTATGGCTTTTCCTTCTAAAGCTTCTATACAATATCCTTTTCCGTTTTTAGTTTGACTACCTATTCGTATTTGATAGTCCACCTCTAATAAATTATCCGAGCGGATAAACTCATTTTTTAATTGCTTTAATCCTCCAAAGGTCCGATTGTATTGTGTCCAAAATCCATTGGCAAATAGCGGGTAGCAGAAAATCCCACAAAATAAGAAAAAGCTAAAGGCGAGTGTCTCTGTCCGAAGGTCACCTGTGCGAAATCGCATCTCAGGTTTGGCAGGCAGAACACACGGATTTTTCATAAATGGATATAGAAAAGGTACCCCTTGTAAGGTCATCATATCCAAAACCAAATGCGATAAATAGGCAAATAAGAAGAGTATTGTAAATTCATTACCGTCATTAAAATTACCCCCTAATAGCCAAACTAATCCCGTCAAACCTAACCAGGCAATTAAAGTATGTGTGATGGTTCGATGTCCATATCTCCTGTGGAGCCACCAAGCTATTGGATAGACTAGTTTACCAATCCAACTTCTGGTATGGTCAGCGTCTGGCAATAAGGAACCGACCACCGTACAACCGATAAAATAAGGATTTGCCAATACGTTGACATCCATGAAAGAGGCAAATAAGCCCGTAAAAACCAATCCGCCCGCAATGTGATTTGGTGCTGTCATACATACTTTCGTTTACCTGCTCTAAAAATACTCCTTGCAAAAAGGGCAAATACCATAAATATTCCACCAATTAATTTGAGACTACTATCTCCTGTTTCTTGCCCTACATAGCGTAAGACCATCAAAGAAGATAACCCTATCAACAGCGGCACACTCATATCAATTTCCTTTAATGCCGCCGTATGCCGAATATCCCTAACCGTCTCTACAGTCACCAATGGCTCTTTGCGATAGCGTTCTACTAATTCACACGTAAATTGAGGATTGCCTTGTGTTTGTTGCCAAATGTGATTTCGATAGAGTTCGTAGTCTTCAATGCTTTCTTTAAAATGTGTACTCAATTTTTTAATCAATAAAAGGGTCTCTGGGCGACTCAATGACTGCAATCGGATGGTTTGGAAATTGGTTAGAAAAGTCGCTTTTGAAATCGGTATCTTTCGAGCGGCAACAATTAAATGGAAGTGATTTCTCAACTTTTCCAATACCTTAACCCCGTTTGGAGGAACAGCAGTCACATCATCTACGATAATCGTATATTCATACTTTGCTGTAACTTGAATCAATAAATCGGTCAAGTTTTTAATACTTTCTCTTGTAATTCGCTTTCCAAAATCTTCATCACCATAGAGCATAGTTGCAATTTCCTCTTTATCGCCTGAAAACAGTTCTAAGAGCATTCCAATCAAGGTCTTTTTAACTGTACTCATTTCATCAATCCGCATTATCTTTTGATGACCTAGCTTTAGATTATCCAATAAATGTGTCTTTCCACTCCCTTGCTCTCCCAAAATCAAGACATTTACATGCTTACTTGCCAAATCTAAAATATCGGTTAATTCCTTTTGCCTTCCTACTATAAACTGGTTGCTACCTTTCATCACAGGCATCAAAACAGGCGTCTTTCGATTTAACAATCGATTATACCATTTTTTCCATCGACTCTCTCTAGGTTCAATGGTTTGCACAGCTTGCCGCAATTGTTCTGTGTTGAGGTGTGTATAAATTTCTGTTACTGCTGTAGAGCTATGTCCCAATAATTCTTTTATCGTTAGCAAGGCAATCCCTTCAGCGATTAGTCGAGTGGCATAAGTGTGTCTCAATAAGTGAGGATGTAACGCTTTATCCAGTTTTTTCAATCGTTTCCAAACCGTCTTCCTAGAAAGATGATCTTGTTCACTTAATTTGCTACCTGGTGGGAATAGATAGGAATGAGGTTCAGTATTTGGTAATTGTACCCAGTATTTGGATAGGTCTTGAATCAATCGGTTGGTCATCGGTACGGTTCTGTAGGTCTCTTCGTTTCGCTTTTTCAAATTTTGCACTTTAATCACTCGCTCCTTAAAATCAAAGTGTTTTGCTTGTAACCGTACCGCCTCCGATACCCGCAATCCACTATCCATCATCAAGAGGATAATCACCCGATATTTTTGATCCTTACATTCTTGGAGCAAAGCATCTGCTTCTTGTTTGGTTAAGTACTTAACCTTTCCTTGTTGAATCATGTCTTAGAATATCAATTTCCAATCCCCAAACGCCAAATACCAACGTGGTTTTGGAATTTGGTGTTTCTAAAAATTTGTGACACGAGTTTTGAAGGAAATTATCAACCCCTAGATTTTTTTAAAAAAGCGTCGGGGGGATAGGGGGGGAGACACAATTTTGATTTTGTTCCCAAATTTTAGGTCATGAAAGTGGACATATTTGGAAAATCAACTGTGACAGGTGAACCTTGCTCAAAATAATGATTTTTGACAAGTTGTGCAATAGACTATTATAGGCTCATACTGCTTGAACCAATTTCTATACTATATATAGTGTCATCAGTTTACAAATTCTTACGCTTGACGAAATCTCTCACGGTATTTCGACTTACGCCAAGCATCCGAGCAATAGCGGCTTTGCTGACTTTGGCTCGAAGTAAGTCCTTGATGTCTTGCTCGTGTTCATCTAGTTTGTGTTTCTTGTTGGTAGCTCCTTTGGGTCTGCCTAATGGTTTGCCTTCGGCTTTGCGTTTGGCGAGGGCTTCTTTGGTTCGGACGGAGATAAATTCTCTTTCTATCTCTGCGGCTAAGGCTAGTGTAGTCGCAATGATACGAGCATTGAGGGAGTTGTCGAATATCATGCGCTGCTTGGCAATGTGAATGATAACCTGCTTATCGGCTGCGGCTTGTAGAAATTCTAAGACTTGCAAAGTGGAACGACCTATCCGACTGACTTCGGCAAAGAGGATGACATCACCTGAGTTGGCTTGCTCTAATAAAGTACCGAGTTGTCGCTCTGTCCAGTGCTTGCGACCAGAAGCGGTGTCTTCGATGTATTGGAGGTTTTGTAAATTATTGGATTTAGCATATTGAATAATCCCGTGTTTTTGGTTGTCAGTGTCTTGCTGATCAGTAGAAACTCGTAAATAGGCAAAAATGGTCATTTTCTGTCTTATTTTTGGTGATTTTTAAGAAGTGGTTAAATATAAAGCTTTTTATTTTATTTTTGAGCGATTTTAGGTTGAAAATAAAAGCCATAAAGCTATACATTTTTCGTATAGCTTTATCGGTGGTTTTTATTGAGCGGTTTTACTATTATTTTAATTCTTACCGAACTTCAATATCTAATACTCTAATCCCCGTTTCTGTGTATTTATTTCCATCATTTTCTGGTATGGCGAGTAGATAGTATTTACCTGGTGCGATATTGGTTTCTACGGTAAAGTAGCGTCTGATCGTTTGAGATGTATTGTTTTCTAGAGTTAGGAGGTCTTCTGCTAGTTTGGCATCGTCTTTTGAGAAACTGTCATCTTTGGAGAGGAAGTAGAGGAGTTTTGGATTTGTAGGATTGGTATTGGGTTGTTTTACGATTTTGAGGGTAATGCCAATTTGCTCATTGGTACTAAGTTGTTTTTTATTGATGGCTATGGTATCTATGTTGAGGGGTAAGTTTTGGGAAGCGACAGATTTTTTAGGATTTAGAGTGAAAGTGCCTTTGGTAAATTTGCCTAGTTGACCATTGGGGAAAATGGCACGAACTGCCCAACCTAGGGTTAGTGGTGTGGTGTAGTCTTTTATACTGTCTATGACTTGCCAATTGTAGGTATTGG
>CAYLSF010000406.1:0-6408 GCA_964385675.1 uncultured Saprospiraceae bacterium | reverse complement strand
AATCATTAGTTTATGTAATAAAAATTTTATTGACCATAGATTATTTTATTTAAATTGGAATTTGTGTGGAAATATATTGAAATTTGTATTTGGCTAACAGTTGTTAGTTTTTTTATCGCATAAAGAGTGATGGAAACACAGATGAGGCGGAGTACGTGGATAAATACGGATTTTTAAATAAAATAGATTAAAAATAATGAATGGTTACGTTAAATCGACCTTATTAAAAGAAGGTTTATTAGAGGTTGAGTTTTTTCATCCTAAACATAATTCTTTACCAAGTTCGGTTTTGAAGGAGTTAGCGGATACGATTACAAAGGCGGGACAGAATGATGCTATTCAAGTGATTGTTTTGAAGAGTGGAGGGAATCGGACATTTTGTGCGGGGGCGAGTTTTGACGAATTACGAGCTATTTCGGACTTAGAGACAGGTAAGCAATTTTTTATGGGATTTGCCAATGTAATCAACGCTTGCCGCAAATGTCCAAAATTGATTATTGGCCGAGTACAGGGAAAATCTGTGGGCGGTGGTGTAGGATTGGCGGCTGCGGTTGATTATTGTCTAGCCACAAAGTATGCAGGGGTTAAACTCAGCGAGTTAAATATTGGAATTGGACCGTTTGTGATCGCTCCCGCTGTAGAACGAAAAATTGGTTTAGCGGCTATGAGTCAGTTAGCGATTAATGCCAATGAATTTGAATCCGCAGCGTGGGCAAAAGCGAAGGGGTTGTATGCTGATGTTTTTGAAACAGCCGAAGCTTTGGATGAAGCGGTCTTAAAATTAGCGAATTATCTACTGTCAACTAATCCTGAGGCTAGACGATTATTGAAAGGTGTCTTTTGGAAAGGTTGTGCACATTGGGATGATTTATTAGCAGAACGGGCGGAAATTAGTGGAACTTTGGTGTTGTCGGAGTTTACGAAAAAGGCTTTGAAGGCTTACGGATAGATGTGTTCTTTAAAGCGATAGCCGTGTAGTTAAGCGATATGATATCGAAAATTAACTACACGGCTATGTTATTAAGTAGAACTCGTTTTGTTTGCCTCAAGTTACTGTTTCTAGTAAGAAGCTGTAGGTTCATCTCGATACAAAAACACTCTAGCCTCCCCATCAGGCAACATATACCCTCTAGACATGGCTTCTGAATTAAAAGGCATGGCTACTCGACCATATTTATCTATTGCAATCAACCCCCCATCGGCTTCAATGGCTTTTAGTTTTTTATTGATAATGGCATCGCCAGCCGTTTTCACATCTACATTTTGATATTCCATCATTGCAGACATATCATACGCTACGGCATAACGAATAAAAAACTCACCATGCCCCGTACAAGAAACCCCACAAGTATTATTATTCGCATACGTTCCGGCTCCGATAATTGGAGAATCACCGATGCGTCCCCAACGCTTATTAGTCATGCCACCTGTAGAAGTTCCGGCTACGATATTACCCTGCTTATCCAATGCCACACAACCGACTGTACCTGATTTAGTTTCAGTGGTCATTTTTTGCTTTTTCTGCTCCCGTTCTTTAGCTTTCTTTAGGGATTCCAAACGTCTATCTGTATGGAAATAGGAATTTTCAACCAATTCTAAGTTTTGCTGTTTCGCAAATATTTCTGCTCCTTCGCCTGATAGCATAACGTGTTTAGAGTTATTCATCACCGCTAAAGCTGCTGTAATTGGATTTTTTACAATTTTAACGCCTCCAACAGCTCCCGCATTCAAGGTCTTTCCTTCCATGATAGAGGCATCTAATTCATTGGTTTCTGCATTGGTGAAAACGGCTCCTTTCCCAGCATTGAATAGGGGAGAGTCCTCCAATATTTTAATAGCTGCAATGACTGCGGCTTCACTTGTTCCATCATTTTTTAAAATATCATATCCTGCTTGAAGGGCTTCTGTAATTTTAGCTTTGGTCGCATTATCTAACTCATCATTGACCCGTCTATAACCTGCCCCACCATGTACAACTATGGCAAATTCATTGGCTTGTATGTCTTCTTCTGTCGTCATTGGAGTATCGTTGCTTATTGTTGGTGTACAACTCCATAGTAGGAGTGTGGTACATAAAGTAATAATGTATTTCATGATTTATATGATTTTGAACCACAAAAGTAACAAAAGGAATCAAAAGTATATTTCCTTGCTATTATGAACTTTTGTGTCTTTTGTGGTTTAGTTTAAGTCAATGTTTTTAACCAATCGCCCAACAGGATACCGCTTATACGTAATCTCACTATGCGGAGAGCGTTGATAAATAAAATCCAATTGAGCGTAAGCCGATTTTGCAAACTTTTCATCCTCGGCTTTGCGTTTTTCTAGTTCTGCTTTGAGTTGAGGATTACTTTTTAAAATATCTGCGGCTAAATCTTCAAACACATAAGGAGAGAAATATTCTTTACGTTGCAAAATGCCATCAAAGAAATTCCAAGCAAAATAAGAGTCAGGGGCTTGCGGTTCAAGCGTTTCAATAATAAAGCGATTAGCGGCTTGATTGGTATAAACCACCTTATCGCCTTTTTTATACAAAATAGTTTGCGTCTCTTTTCGCACTTTTACATTGGAGTGTAAATAATGCCCTTCGTATGGTGTTTTTCTCGACTCATAATCCTCGATATAATAGATTTCCACTTCTATTTCTGTATCTGCCGTCAATGCTTTCATTTCCACTTTATTCCATTTTAAGCGATCAATCACTCTATGATTTGATTGTGGAATGATATAGGCGATTGGTTTTACAATGCTCTGTGTGGTTTTATAAGTATTGAAAAAAGGAATGAATTTAGTGTAAGGTTTGGAGTGGTCGTAATATAGCCTATCCAATCCCGAAACCTCACTTTTTTTGTACTTTGCTTCGTATCCCTTGAATTGAACCGAATCGACTTTTTCGGTATCTAATGTCCAATTAATATCAAATTCTTTTTGCGATTTAGCTTGTTCGAGTGTCTTTGATTTGGCTGCTTTTAAATTTGCCTCATCTTGATTCATCCATTTTATCATAATATCCATAAAATGATAAGTGCTTTCTACCCGATTTTTGTAAGGTTTAAGCATGTGCGTTTCAGGCATAAAACTAATCACATTATGCAATGCACCATAACCCGAAGAATAGCGAGGTAAATCCAAAAAGCCTGCTATACCATCATCGGGTGTATTTCTAGCATACACATAAGGCGTCATTTCCCAATCAACCTTTTTCATTTCAGCAAATAGATGCGGTAACATCTTTTGATTCATATAGTCGGCTATTGGCTTCGCCAATTTATTGTGTTGTGTCGGAATTAAGGTCATGGAATATTGATAATCCGCTCCATTTGAGGTATGATTATCTATAAAAACATGAGGCTGCCAAGCGGTGAAGGTTTCATTAAACGCTTTGGCATTTTTAGAATCACATTTGATAAAATCCCGATTTAAATCCAAGTTTTGAGCGTTTCCTCTAAAACCATACGCAACAGGGCCATTTTGATTCGCTCTTGTCGTAGAATTTCGATTGAGTCCACCCCCAATATTATAAAATGGAATAACTGCTAAAACGACTTTATCTAATAGCGGTTGTAATTCAGTTTTGGTTAAATAATCTCGAATGAGCATCATAGAAGCATCTACACCGCAAGGTTCGCCTGGATGAATGGCATTGTTGATAAAGAGGAGCATTTTACCCTTTTGACGTAGCGAAACTGGGTCAAAATCCTTATCTTTCGACAAGACTACTAAATGAAGCGGTTGACCTACATCAGACTGCCCGATAGGTAGGACTTTTAATTGCTCATGACGCTGTGCCAATTGCCGATAAAAGGTAATGGCTTCAAAATAAGTTGCCGTCGTGTTATTGTTTGCTTCATACGGTGTCATAATAGAATATGTTGTATTAGATGTTGAAATATTCTTTTGTATAGGCGTACAGCCAAAGAGTAATCCTATAATTAAGAATAGTGTTAGACGCTTCATAAGCTTACTTTTGTTGAGGGGTAAATGTAAGGATTTTTTTGGTGGTTGTGATTGCAGAATGAATATTCAACTTATTTTAAAAATATTACAGAATGAAAAACCTATTTATTCTTTTTATCAATGGATGTATATTGACACTTCTTCTAGCTTTATGGACAGATGAATTAGAATGTGCTGTAAATCCAGGTATTCGTCCTTTTGAGTTTTTAAAGATTATTGGTATTACAATCTTGACTCTTGTTGTCTATGGTGTTTTCAAGTCTTTTAAGAACCTTCAAGATAAGTTGAATAATTACTCGACTGGTAAGCAATTTACTGTTATTACAATTATTACTTGCTTATACTTGTATTTGCCATATACAGTAAAAGTGATTGAAAATCAAATGATTGATAAGGAGTTGAGAGTGAATTTAGCTACTAAAGTTAAATATTCTCCTTGGTTAGCATATGGCTCAAAGATAGATTCAATGACTATTTCTGAATATAAAATTATTTGTAGGAATAATAATTTTCCTAAACTCCCGAAAGAGGCTAAGAATATTAACTACAGTCATAGTTTTGACGGGTTTTTGCCTGATTATGATTTTTCGTTAAGTTATGACTTGCCATTAGATTATAAAGTGAATATCTTTAAAAAGGGAGTAGAGCACCAATGGTATGAATCGCAAAGTGTTGATACTTTAGAAACTCATCTAAGGGTGTATTATAATGAAATTGTGATGTGATTTTTAGTAAGAAATTAACCTATGAAACTCTATATCGTTTTTGCCAATTTAGTGATTTTGAGTATTTTGATGTTGTTATCTTTTGATAAGTTAGCATTAGAAATGGATGTAGGGTTGAGGGTGATTGAATTTCTTAAAATCTTTGCATTATTGATATTATTTCCCATTGTTTGGATCATCTATAAAGCAGTAAAGCAATATGTTCCTAACACGCAGCATTTTTCTGAGTTACAACACTATATGTTAGCTGTCTTTTTGACTTATTCCTTTTTGTACTCTAATTATATTGTTCAAATTATAGATTATAGAATTATAAATAGACAATTTCGACAAGAAGTCTTTCAAAAAGTTATAGGACATAATGGTTCTAATTTAACATTGAGAGAGTATAATGAAATTAGAAAAAATACTTCTCTTCCAGAACTTCCAGAGTTAGCTGATAGTATTGATTTTTCTTACAACATGATTGATTATTTAGTCTATGCAGGTGATGTTAGTTATAATATGCCACTAGATTCAGAAATTAATATCTATAAAGATGGCGAAGAATATAAATGGGGGCAGGCAAGGAGAGTGGATACTTTGGAAAACCATTTAAGAATATATACTGACTGATCCATTAAAACAAATGATACCCTAATTAAAAGATTTAACAGAAATCAGAAAAGAAACCCTAATACAAGTTCAACAAAACTTAACAATATCAAAATAGGTGTACAACTAAAGCGTAATCCTATAATTAGATAGATGTATTATAACCTTACTTTTATTGAATGATAATTATAAGGATTTTTAAAACGCAAACTAGCCTAATAATAGTGGTGAGAATATGCCTGATTGAAATTGCCTTTCTTCTAAAGTATCCAAATCGTTGTAGAACGATCAAGGGCTTAGTGTCATTTTTACAAATCAGCAATTCTCGGTTTAGTATTTTTAAAATATGTAATCAATTGCACCAGCAATTCTCGGTTTAAGAAAAAATAAATATGATTTCATTCTAAAGCAGGAATATTGACTTGTTTCTTTAAGCAAATAAATTTATAAATAGCGTTCATAGACATAACTGGTAACAAATAAAAGATATATCGAACTCTTTCCCAAAAGGCTTTAAAAGAGTTACAAGTTGCTTTAGCATTTTGAAAATTAGTATCTAACTGCTGTGCAACTTGGTCAATGAGAAAAGCTAAGAAGGTTAACAGCGCGAAGTTAGTGGCTAGATGTTTCTTTCCATGTCCATAATTATGTTCTAAATAATACCCTTGATTCTTTAAAGTATTAAATGTTTCATTTTCTATCTTCCATCGTGCTCTTGCTACGGACACCCATTCTCTGACATTATCTTTATTAATTGGAATATCACTTATCCATGTACTATAAAAAAGTTGTTCCCCTGTATTTTTATCCACTTCACTATATTCGACATAGTTCGTGAATATGTCTTGATGCTGTCCACTTAGGATTAAATCATTGGTAAACTTTGCCGTACATCTTCGATTTTTGATAGTCCAATTAACCGTAATCAATTTATTATCAGAACTTAATCGCTTAGCTTGAATATCAACATACGTTTTGCCTTTAGTCGCAATAATATAGTTCATCTTATATTCTGCTAAGAGTTTAATATGTGGTGCAGTAGCATATAATGCGTCAAAAATTCCAATCACTTTAGGCTCTGTTTCTATTGGTAAATGAGCTCTAACTTTAGGTATCAGTCGTTTGGCTGCAT
>CAYLSF010000405.1:0-6409 GCA_964385675.1 uncultured Saprospiraceae bacterium | reverse complement strand
GCCTTTAGTGGAATCGGTTTAGTGCCTGATAGTGGTGCTAGTTTCTTATTACCTCGCTTGATTGGCTATCAAAAAGCGATTGCGTTGTCCATGTTGGGAGATAAGGTAAAAGCAGAAGAGGCGGAACGGATGGGGATGATTTACAAAGTGATTGCTGCGGACGAATTTGAAGGTTTTATTGCTAAATTGGCTCATAAAATGGCAAATATGCCTACGGCTGCCTTAGTTAGAACCAAAAAGATATTCAATCAAGCTTGGAGCAATAACTTGGAAGAGCAAATTGCCCTTGAAAATAAATTACAAATAGAGTCTAGTGAAACGGAAGATTACGCAGAAGGTGTAAAAGCTTTTATGGAAAAGCGTAAGCCTGTTTTTAAAGGGAAATAAGGTTGATTTTGGATGTATGATCTCGGATTTCGGAATCGTACATCCAAGATAACTATTCAGAATTAAATACACGTCATTCTGAACTTGCCTGTTCTTAACTGGATTAAGGAACTAGAATCCTACTAATGCTGATCAAGACGACTTTTCGTAGAAAAGAGTCGTGAATATTCGGAAGTAATACATGAAATAGAAAATGCTGAAGAATTACCATTCGAGATTATATTCTTAATATTGATGATTGTTTGATAAAAAGCGTGATAGACTTCTTTTCACAGGACACTTTATTAATGAATCATATTTACTTTGTCATACTTTAACTTTGGTAATGCATTAATTTTTTGCTAAAACTAAAAGAGGTTGTTACTTTTTTAGTGTTTATCCGTTATATTTACAGTACATAACACGCCATATTCATTCTACATTTCATCTTTTTATTAAAGTTAATTTGATACTTTTTTTAGTTTTGATATGAATTATAATAGGTTAAAATTGGGTAACCTATTCATAAAAACAAACTATAGGAGTTTCATTTTACAAAACCCATAATTCTATGAGAATTATATATTTAATTGTATGCCTAGTGGCGTGGAGTATAGCGAGTATCGCTCAAACTCCAGTTTTAGTTTCCGATTATCAATCGACTACCTTCTACAATTGGCAAGATGCTATACAAAACGCAAAAACGGCTAAAACTTTAGATTTATCAGGTTGGAGATTAGCAGAATTACCCGAAGCAATAGGGGGATTAAAAAATTTAGTTCATTTGGATTTATCTAACAATCCAATCCAACAATTGCCCTCTTCTTTTTCAAATCTTCAAAATTTGGAATCCATTACGATGAAAAATGCTTGGATGATGGAGGTTAATCCATTCTTTGAGCAGTTGACTAAACTTTCTAAGCTTCAACAATTGGATTTAGAAGGTATGAAATTGATGTATTTACCTAGAGATCTTGGACAGTTAAGGGGAGTACAACAGCTAAATTTAGCGGATAATGATTTGGAAGAGTTATCAAAGGAATTTTATTTTTTGGAGGGTCTAAAAACGTTAGATTTATCGAATAATAAATTAAAAAAACTGAGTAAAAAACTACGTTTTCTATCGACTCTAACTTCACTAGATTTATCATTCAATGATGAATTGAAAACGCCAAAAGACGTTAAATATCTGGAAGAATTGGTGAGTTTGAAAACATTAAAATGGCAAGGGAAAAAACGTTTTTTTGAAGTCATCAGTCGATTACCTAATTTAGAATTTTTAGATTTAAGTCATGGTACATTTAGTGATTTTTATTTAGCAGAAACGGAACAACTCAAAACAATACATTTAAACTATTGCGATAAATTGGATTTTCGCTCTACTTTTAAACGATTGAAAAAAGCGAAGAATCTATCCACTTTAGAAATTCGACATAATCAACCGATAATAGCTAGAGGGCTAGGACAACTCAAAAGTTTAGAGTATTTAGTGATGAGTGGTCAACAGTTAGAAAAAATTCCAACCGACTTAAAGCATTTGAAAAACTTAAGAAAGATTGATTTAATCAATTCTATATCAATGGATTGGTCGAGTGCTTTTAGACAATTGGCTAAGGTTAGTAATTTGGAAATTTTAGTGCTGACAAGTTGCAAAATAAATAAATTACCAACCTCCGTAGGTTTGTTGAAAAACATCAAACATCTTTATCTAAATGCAAATCAACTCACGGACTTACCCAAAAGTTTTTATCAATTGACACAATTAGAATCTTTAAATCTATATGGAAATTCATTGGAGGAATCTACCCTAAAAAAACTAAGGGCAGCATTTCCAGATTGTGATATACAGTTTCCAGTTTTTAAAGATGGACAACGGGAAGATTTAGCGATAAAAATAACGAATACCTTTTTACCCACAGAGAAAAATGCAGGAATAGCTCCACCGATTTCTACTGCTCAAATTCCAATAGAAACACACAAAGTAAATGCAGCCAAAGAAAGTGAAATTAACTTAGAATCAGGCACGATAATTCGAGTACCAGAAAATGCCTTTGTGGATAAAAATGGAAACCCTGTGCAGGGAAAAGTGGATGTAAAGTATCGGGAGTTTAATGACCCTACGGCTATTTATTTGAGTGGTATTCCGATGACTTACCAAGCAGAAGGAAAAGAATTTCAATTTAAGTCAGCAGGAATGTTTCAAATTACAGCAGAGCAAAATGGAGAAGAAGTTTTAATTAATCCAGATCGTCCGCTTGAAGTAGAGTTAAACTCCTATGATGATGGGGAGAACTTTAATTATTATGCTTTTGATGAAAAGGCTAATGTTTGGGAAACGATTAAAAATGAGACAGAAATAATAACTCCAAATAACACGGTGAATACTTTAAGAGATAATTGGAAACGCATTGAAGTACCTAGAAAACCTAGAGATTTGAGGGTTCAAACAATTTTCTTAGAACGATTTAGTAGTAAAAACACGCCACTTTCATTTAGAATAAATTATAATTTTGATAAACTCACGGGATTTAGTTGGGTGGGGCTTGACGGAAGTCTTCTAAAATTTACAACAGCACTAAATGAATATGATCGAATACATTGGGTATATGACGGAAGAGATAGGAAAACAACTCTGAAAGCGTTGAGAAAGATATTTAGGCCTATTTCGAAGTACGGAGAAGCTAGAAAACGAAAACGTCGTTTTAAAAGAGAAAAGAAACGCTATCAATTGTATTTTTCTAATTGGATAACAGATATTAAAATTGAGCCTAATTTTGAAAAAGATAACTATTGGATTAAGTTTTATACTCAAAAAGATAGTATCACCATAGCGGCTTACCCTAGATTTCGCTCTACTTACAAGAACACTATCGAACAAAGACGAAATAGTGCTTTTCATAAAAAATATCAATATCTTTTAAAACAACGGTGTGAAAAATGGAAAGAGGAAGAAGCAGCTTCCGAAGCGGCTTTTGATAAGTATGAAAAGGAAATGGAAACCTATAGAAGACTCAGTGTTTTAAAGCAAAATAAAGGCTCGTTAGCAGTAATGGAAGTTAAAAGAGTACTGATTGTACGAGATAGGCGGATTCATAATGTGGATAAACCATTGTTTTGGTACGAAGAACAATTTCAAGAGCCAATGATTTTGACGTTTAGGGATGAACAAAATCAAAACGTAATCATAGAAAAAGTAAGTGTATTGAATGAGCGAAATAACACGGTAGTCACGGTCAATCAACCTCGTGATATGAATAAAATCGTAAAATTGAAAAATGCAACAATTATTATTGATATAGAAGGTGAAAAAATTGGAGTAGCTAAGAATTTGAACCTTAAGAAGATGAACGAGCAGGGCGGTGAGCATATCATAAAACTCCAAACTAAGCAAAAGGATAAAATGACCGTCAAAAAAATCAAAGCACTACTTGCATCTAATTAAATTAGTAAGCAGTTAGCAGTAGGTGGGTCAGTTACTGCCTACCGCTAGCTGCCTACTGTATTCAATCCTATACTCATGAAATATACCTATTTATTAGGTTGTCTATTGATTAGTTGTTCTGTTTTGGCTCAAAAAAAATTTATAGCGGAATTTGATACAACGTTGATTAATGATAATCCTTACATTCAACAATATACGACAACTACATTTTGGCAGCAGCCTTTCACACAGGAATTAATCGACCCGAATAATATAAATGAAGATTTATTAGAAGCCGTTATTTTTTTTAAAATTAACCAATTACGGGGAAAGAAGAAGATGAGGTATTTACAACATAATTCTAAGTTATCTGTAATAGCTCAAAATTATATTCAATATGATAAAAGGAAAAAACGAGTTACTTTTCTATCTAAGAAAATTGTAAAAAAGGCGGCTGAAAAAATGGGATATTATGGTGGTTTTATAGATATGAATGGTGGCGTAGCCTCTTTACTAAAACAGGCAAAACAGCATACGATTTTAACTGAAAATGGACAACGGATTTTCTACCATGGCACACCCAAAAGAGTGGCGAAAAGTAAGAAGCCTATCCCTATTGCTAAATTATCTTATGCCAATTGGGCAAAACAATTTAAACGGCGATGGTTGGCTTCTGCTATAAAAAATAAAGCTTTTTCAGATATCGGCTGTGCGGTAAAATTGATTAACGTTAATAATAGATTTATTCCAAGTGCAAAGGTTGTAGTTATTGTCGGTGGGTATCGGTTGGAAATGTTATCGGATAGTCAATAGACGATTTCACGTTTAAACCTATAAGGTTTCAAAAACCTTATAGGTTTAATTATCAGTATTTTAAAAACTATCTGCACTAGCATTCATCATCAAATCCGCATATTCCTCTGGATAAGGTGCTTTTAATAAAGAGCCTTTCTTTAAACTAGGGTAGAACTTATCATATCGCATCGTTTGATTAATGCTAATGCGACGATTAATATGACTTCTGTTAATTTTTGCAGCATCATCAATGCCTGCGGCTGCCATTAGTTCTACAAAGGATTCGACCGTTTCTTTGTGATAATTAGCGACACGTTGTTTTTTATCGGATACCACCAAACCAGCAACTAATTCGGGGTCTTGTGTGGCTACGCCTGTTGGGCAATTATTTTTATTGCACTCTAAAGCTTGAATACAACCCAAAGCCATCATCATTGCTCTAGCACTTGTACATACATCTGCACCAATTGCCATGGCTCTAAACATGTGAAATCCTGTGGCAATTTTACCTGATGCAATAATTTTAATATGCTTTTTCAGTCCAAAACCAACTAAGGTATCATGTACAAAAGCTAAACCTTCTCTCAAAGGTGTACCAACCGAATCTGAAAACTCAACAGGGGCAGCACCTGTTCCGCCTTCTCCACCATCTACGCTAATAAAATCTGGATAAATTCCTGTTTTTATCATGGCTTTACAAATCGAAATAAACTCCTCTTTGCGACCAATACAGAGTTTAAAACCCACAGGTTTACCACCCGATAAATCTCGCATTTGTTGTATCAATTCTAATAAGCCAATAGGCGTTTTGAATGCTCTATGAAATGGCGGAGACAATACAGCTGTGCCTGGTTTTACATTTCTAATTTTAGCAATTTCAGGTGTATTTTTCTTAGCTGGTAAAATTCCTCCATGTCCAGGTTTTGCTCCTTGCGATAGCTTGAGTTCTATCATTTTGACACTCTTGTGGGATACTGTTTTTTTATAATTTTCTGGAGAAAAATTACCGTCTTCGGCTCTAGCCCCAAAATACCCCGTTCCAATCTGCCAAATTAAATCACCGTCAAACTCTAAGTGATAAGGACTTACGCCCCCTTCTCCTGTATTATGAGCAAATTTTCCAATTTTAGCCCCACCATTCAGTGCCATTACAGCGTTTTTACTCAATGAGCCAAAACTCATAGCGGACACATTAAATACACTACAGCTATACGGTTGACTACATTGCTCATTTCCAATAGTCACTCTAGGATTATGATTCAACTGATGTGCATCTAAGGCGGCAATAGAGTGATTCATCCATTCATAACCTTCTGCATACACATCTAGTTGTGTGCCAAAAGGTGTGGTATCTTTTTGTTGTTTAGCTCTTTGATAAACTAAAGAGCGGTCAATTCTATTAAAAGGACGACCATCAATATCGGATTCAATAAAGTATTGATATACTTTAGGTCTTAAATCTTCTGCTACATAACGCAATCGACCTAAGAGCGGAAAGGTACGCATAATAGCATGTTTCGCTTGAAACATATCATACACACCTAGTAAAATTAAAGGAATCAATATGGCAAAAGACCACCAAACGTCTGACCATAAATAATGACTAACTCCAGCGGCTGCTAATAATAAAAGGATAGAACCAATGACAAATTCGTTTCGCATAATTGACTTGTTTGGGTGCTTTATAATTGAAGTTGTTTAATAATTCTTTAATGAACACTTAGCAACTCATTGAAAGCCAATACTTCATCTCTTTTGATTCCCGTAGCTTGGGCTACGAAAATAAAAAGGAGATTCGTCTTGACTATCAAGCAGTTACTAATCATT
>CAYLSF010000404.1:0-6411 GCA_964385675.1 uncultured Saprospiraceae bacterium | reverse complement strand
AACGACCACAATCCCGTTATCCACCAGCATACCCAGTGCCATGATCAGAGAGAACAGCACCATCATATTAATGGATACACCGAAAGCTCCCAGGATCATAAAAGCAATAAACATGGATAATGGTATTGCAACTCCTACAAATAGCGCATTACGAGTTCCCAGGAAGAATAAAAGCACCAATACAACCAAAAAATTAGGTTAAGGTGTACTTGTTACTTTTCCAATAATTGTAATAAAAAATAATTAATAATATGAATTACATAATCACGGGCGGGCATTCAGGAATGGGACTTGAACTAACTAAAAAGTTACTTGCGGAAGGACATAAAATTGGACTAATAGTAAGGAGTGAGTCCAGAAAAAAAGAAACTAAAAACCTTTTCTCATCAGAAAGTGCAATCGACATTTTTGTAGCAGATTTGAGCAAAAGAAATGAGATAGAACAAGTCGCCAATGAAATCAAATCGAGTTGGGATAAAATAGATGGACTTTTTAATAATGCGGGTTTGTTACTTGATAAATTATACTATTCCGATTATGGTAATGAACTACAATTGGAAGTCAATGGTATAAGTCCATATTTATTAACAAAAGCATTAAAACCACTTTTAGAAAAAGGAGAAAATCCATTTGTTGTCAATACCGCTACTGCTGGTTTAAACAGTAAAAAATCTGTTGACATACCTGCTTTCAAAAAGCCTAAAAAATTCACCAAATTACTTGGCTCTTATATGGATTCAAAACTCATTTTGGTGCTTTTAATGAATCATTTGAGTAAAGAGTGGGGCAACATACGATTTGTAAGTGTCAACCCAGGAGCAATAAAAACTAAAATGACTGCTGGTGACGGCATGCCGTTTTGGTTAAAACCTATTCGGAATTTATTTTTTAAATCACCAGAACAAGGTGCACTAAGTTTGTATAAGGCAGCCTTCGATTCCAAATTTCAAAAAAAGGGCATTTATATAAATGATGGAAAAATCCGACCGATGAAATATGAGATTACTAAGGATGAAATAAATGAGTTGTTAGCCTAATTTCAAAATTAATCAACCATGAAAAAAATCTTAGCCTTTGGGGCAAGTAATAGCAAAACATCTATCAATAAAACCTTTGCCATTTATGCAGCAAATCAATTGGAAAATGTTGCAATTACTGTTGCTGATTTAAATGATTATGCTTCGCCATTGTACTCTGTAGATTTGCAAAAAGAACATGGGATTGATGGAAATGTGATGCGCTTTTATCACTTGATTCAAGAGAACGATGCCTTTGTAATATCCTTAGCGGAATATAATGGTTTGCATACTTCAGCATTTAAAAATCTTTGGGATTGGTTGTCCAGAATCCCTATGGAAAAACCATTTAATATTTGGGGAGGGAAGCCCTTGTTTTTATTGTCAGCCAGTCCAAGTAGACGACCGATGAACAATGTAATGAAAGTCTCCAAAGAATTATTTCCTCATTTTGGAGCTAATATTATAGCTGATTTTTACTTACCCTCTTTCAATCATTTTTTTAAAGATGGACAGATTATCGAAATGGGATATCAAATGAGGTTTGAGGAGCAAAAAAATCATTTTCAAACTCATTTGGATAATATGAAATAGACAAATAAAAATCAGTGAAAAATGGAAAGTAGTAGGCTCGAAGCTTTTAGTGATGGTGTATTAGCCATCATCATCACTATTATGGTCATAGAAATCAAAGTTCCAGAAGAAACCACCATTGAGGCTCTTATTCCAATGATGCCTAAATTTATCAGTTACTTGGTTAGCTTTATTTTCATTGGTACCTATTGGAACAACCATCACCACCTCTTTCAGGCTACCGAACAGGTCAATGGAAAAGTCTTGTGGGCTAATTTGAACCTCCTATTCTGGTTATCTTTGATTCCGTTTTCCACTTCATGGATTGGAGAGAACCATGTCGAGGCTATACCCGTAGCATTTTATGGATTTATATTATTGATGAGTGCATTAGCTTTCAATTTACTAATAAATAGGATTGTCGAGCACGCTGAGGATCACAGTTTAAAAGCAATTAGGAATAAGAATAAGATAAAGGGCATCTGGTCAATGATATTATATCTACTTGGTATTATCCTAAGCTTTTGGATGCCTTGGGTTGGTATTGTTATCTATATAGGCGTACTCATCACTTGGTTTATTCCAGACCGAAAGATTGAGTATATGTTGAATACCTAAGTCATTGGCAATCCAAAAGAAGTTGCTGAAAAAATTATCCGACATAGTAAAGCATTGAGCGGTATATCCCGATTCAATTTTCAAATGGATGTGGACTTATCTCATGAGCAAATGAAAAGGGCCATTGAGCTTATTGGAAATCAAGTATCACCTTTACTGAAAAGCAATAATTCTATTATACTCTAAAATTTTCTCCACTAGCAATAAATAAGGTCTTTTATGGTCTTTGGTTTTTAATCATTAACTTTAGTAGTCTTTCATATTCATAAAATCGGGCAAGGTTTACTTTTAAAGTTTAGTAAACGTAACTTTTCGCAATATTTTAACCCAATAGGATTAATTTGAAAGAGTATTTAGACAAATATAAAATAATAAATTAGCTATTTTGACTGTCCTTTTTTATTTCCGATAGGTACTGTTTAAAAACCAAAAGTGTTTTGAAATGTCATGTAAATTATTGATTACTACATAAATAATCAAAACCCCGATAGCTATCGGAAGAGCCGATAGACTACAACAGACTGCCTTTATCGGTAGATAGATTTAACTATTTGTAGTATATTCCCCTCAATTCCAAAAACTATTATTAGGGGCAAAATTTAATCCTATTTTTTTGACTGTTGATAAGAGATTTTGTATGTTTAATGCAACGAAAAAAGCTAATAGTACTCAAAAAGTAACACCACCTGTACTGCGTCACTGCTTTGCAACACATCTGCACGATGGAGGTGTCTGCATTAAATTGGTGCAGGAATTATTAGGACATAAAGACGTAAAAACAACTATGATATATATTCTTGTCAGTACACAAAATATTACAGCTATTTAGGAAAAAAGCAGAATAGGGATACAGATTCATAGGGTATATAACATAGTTAGACACCATTTGAAAAATGAAAATTTTGCTCACAATATCAATTTTCTTTTTTAGTCAAATTTTGACAGCCCAAACAGTCGCAAGTAAAGCTGATGTAGAAGAATTTAATTTTTTCTATAGCGATACTGCAAACGGAGAATTTGCATATGGAGACTATGAACCCAAAGACATTATTCAATTAAATGATGGTTCCTACTTAATCGGAACAAAATTGTCCATCTCATTCCCTTCTCAATATAAATCACCAGAAACTTATGATTCCACTTACTTCGCAAAAAGTAAGGTCTTTTATGAAAAATCTCATACAAGTAGTGGTACTGTATTTAAACTCAATTCAAACTTTAAAAAGGAGTGGGAAACTATTTTTAAAGGACAAAGAATTGAGAAAATTCTCAAAACTTCTGACAATAGGATTTTAGTTATCGGTGAAGATGTTGCTATGAAGTTTGTTTGGTTAGCGGAAATTGAGAATAATGGAAATATTAAATGGGAAAAACATTTTAACTACAAGAATCAGGTGACAATTGCAGATGCTATAATTGACCAGAATGATGAGATTTATTTTCTATTAGAAGCATCACATATTATTCCACTTCAAATTCGTAGGTACTATGGTAAAACACAAATTCACTTATTCAAAGATTCTGAAATCAATTCTCATTTATCTATATTAAAAGTTTCGTCGAAAGGCAAGAAACAATGGCTTAAACCAATTGACAAAAGAAGGAAATACAACAAATTTGGCTATAACCTTATAGCAAATAAAGAATCAATCTTTGCTTCATATACTTATTCGGGTTTTGAAAGGGATAGCCTATTTAAAGGGAAAAATGTTGTTGAGATTTCAAAATCTAGGAAAAAAAATTTAACACAGGAAATACCAAAACAGGACGTTCTGTTATTTAAAAACGGGTTGGTTACTATAACATCGTATTCAAAAGGCGAATTAGTGTTATTCAAAGCTGGAGAATTAATAGACTCAACTTACATTGAAAGTGCTGGCAAAGACATTAGAATAGAAAAAATAATTAATAAGTCAAACGGTTATTTAATCTTAGGCTCTAACCACGATAATAACAGAGACTATCTACTTATCAATCTAAGTTCAGACTTAAAATTTAACGGGTATTGGACTTATCCCAGAGATGAATACAATGAAATTCGGGGAGCTGTGGTATTAGAAAATGGAGACACTATCATCATTGGAAAGTGCTATCAAAAAATGGAAGGAACTTCGAATGAATTAACGACATATATTAACTTGATAAAAATAAAAAACCGTTCCTAATAACACCTATACGCAATATCCTTCGGGATACTGCGTATAGCCAAACCATTGTGTTTCATGAGAGAGAAATTAGAAATAGATGAATATCAAGGATATTTTGCTGACTGTTATGTTCTGACAAATCAGAGGACAGAATCTTTTGTGGAAGAATTCCTTAATCATTTTGTTCCTGACAGAAGGGAAGGTGCTGATGAATATGAAGTTTCTCAATATGCTAATAATCCAGTTGAAGTTTTTGAAACTGCAAAAGAAGCAGTGAAATTTCTTGTCGAGAATAAATCAGTGAAACACAGCCTTTATTGGTCGAATCCAACTAAATCTGATTTGAGAGGAGCTGAACTTTTCTTCACGGATGATTCTCATATAATTGTTGGGATATATTGTGAAACTAAATATCCAAATACTGAAATTGAGGATAAAATATTTAAAGAAATAAAAGAATTCTGTGGAAGTGATGAAGGTTATATCACTTACGAAGATACGCCTCCTCATAACAGTCAAGAATTCAGAGAAATCATGAAAAAAATGAAAGCACAACAAGGTATATAGTGCATACCCTTCGGGATACGCATCATACATAAACCATTACAAACAATTAGAAAAGTTAATGAAACAACTCTTAAATATTATTATTATTCTGGCATTCGTTTCAGGTTGTTCACAAAAAAAAGAGCCTATTGACAAACAAACCGAACAATTTACTTCTGAACTTACCGAGTTAAAGGATTATTTTAAAATACCTGGACTTGCTGTATCAATTGAGAAAAATGGAGAAAATATTTATCGAGAATATTTTGGAGCAGCTGACTTTGGGAAGTCTATTAATATAGATTCTACAACTTTATTTCCAATAGCATCTATAACCAAAGTTTTTTCGGGAGTTGTAGTAATGAAACTCGTTGAGCAAGGAAAACTTTCACTTGATGAACCTATCAATAAGTTTTTGACAAAACCTATACTTGGCGATTCAATTCTTGTAAAACATATTTTATCGCATACCTCACAAGGAAATGTAGGAGAGCATTTTTTTTACAGTTCAAGGTTTGGACTTCTAACAAATGTAATTGAACAAGCCTCAGGAAAGTCCTTTTCGGAAATGATAGAAAAGGAAATATTAACACCATTAAAACTTAAGAATACTTTTTTACTTAAAGATTCCACCCAAATTGATAGATTAACGAAACCATATATCTTAGACAATGGAATAGAAGTTGGTTTTATTGATTATGGCTATTCATCTTCAGCTGGGATCGTTTCGAATTTAGAAGATTTAGCAACGTTTAATGAAGCGCTAGATAATAACATCATAATTAAGAAAACATCGAAAGAGGTAATGACGTCTTCATTTGATGAAGGTTTGCCATATGGATATGGAATTTTCAATCAACAATTTGAAGGATTAAATATGGTTTGGGCTTATGGTCAATACGATTGTTACTCTAGTCTATTATTAAAAATTCCCTCTGAGAATATCACATTAATTCTACTAGCCAATAATAGCTTATTAAGTGACCCTGCTCGACTTATTAATGGAGATGTAACTTCATCCTTATTTGCCGTTAGCTTTCTCAAAAACTACATATTCAAATTAAATGAAATGCCTTTGTTTGAAGAAAAGGATTCTATATCTAAATCAGTTTCAAATACAGAATTTTATAGAAAAAAGATATTGAGTCAAGCACTTGCAGAATCGTATATGGCAAGATTTGACCCTAAAAAATTAAAAACAAGTGCAAAACTATTAAATCATATCTTTTCAGAATATCCGAATTATTTGGAGTATGCCGATTTAAATCTGTTGCATAATCTTTCATTTTTAAAGGATGTAGCCTTTTATATGGAACTTGGTGAGTTCAACGATTTTGATAAACCGATAGAAAATATTGGAAAAGAGATTTTGACCGAAGAACCAAATAATCCATATGCAAATACTTATTTAGGAACATTTTACGCTAGAAAAGGGAATAAAGAAAAAGCGAAATACTACTTTGAAAGAATTATAAATGCTCAGAATTTTTCTCAAAACTGGTATACAAATG
>CAYLSF010000403.1:0-6426 GCA_964385675.1 uncultured Saprospiraceae bacterium | reverse complement strand
AAACTGATCAGTACAAGTTTGAAGTAAATTTAGTGTCTAATAGAATACCAAATTCATTTTAAAATAGAAAATCATGATATACAACTTATCAAAACATAATTCTATCGTTAATCATTTTTTAGCGGAATTAAGAGATGTCAACATACAACAAGATAGACTTCGCTTTAGACGAAATTTGGAGCGAATAGGGGAGGTAATAGCGTATAATATTAGCGAATATTTGGAATATGAAGAAGCAGAAATAGAAACGCCTTTGGGTATAGCGAATACTTTTTTATTGAAACAGCAACCCGTATTAGCTACCATTTTGAGGGCAGGACTACCTTTTCATCAAGGTTTTCTAAATATATTTGATAGAGCGGATAATGCCTTTATTTCAGCATATAGAAGGCATAGTAAAGATGGTTCTTTTAAGATAAAATTGGAATATGTGGCTGCTCCAAACCTAGAAGGAAAGACATTAATTTTAGCGGATCCAATGTTGGCAACAGGTGCTTCTATGGTTGCTACTTTGAAAAGTCTAATAGAAGAAGTAGGACAACCCAAAGTGATTTATATTGCAACAGTGATTGCTGCACAAGAAGGCATTGATTATGTGCAACGTATGTTTCCTGACGCACAGATTTGGGCAGGAGCAATAGATGAGGAATTAACGGCCAAATCCTATATCGTACCTGGACTAGGCGATGCTGGAGATTTAGCGTTTGGGGATAAATTGAGGGATTGATGGAGGGAAACCATCCTACCATCAATCCTCTATTATTATTTCGGTATCGTAAAAAAGAAACTTGAGCCTTTGCCTAATTCGGATTCTACCCAAATCGTACCCTTATGTTGTTCAATGGCTTTTTTGCAAAGTGCTAACCCGACACCTGAACCTCTGGTTCTATGTTTAGATTCTAAGCGTTTTAATATCAAAAAGATTTTTTCAAAGTATTTTGAATCAATTCCAATGCCATTGTCTTTGACTTCAAATTGCCATTCGTTTTTGCGTTTTTTTCCAATGACTTGGATATTACGTGTTGTATCCTTTGTCCCAAATTTTATAGCATTATCTATCAGATTATCAAATACTTGATAAAGTTTAAACTTATCTGCTTGTAAAGTTGTCGGTAAGTTTTCAGTAGTGAAGTGTATTGTTTTATATGGATATTGATGCTTTTTTAAGATGAAAATATCATCTACCATTTGTTGTACATTCACTGCTTGTAGGTCAAGTAATTTGGTGTTGACTTTGGAGTAAGCCAATAAACCGTGTACAATATCATTTAGATTACGAGCGGAATGACCTATAAATCCTAAATATTCTTTTACCCTGTCATCCAATACATCACTATATCTCTTTTCCAATAATTGACCATAACTATTGATAGTACGAAGAGGCTCACGTATATCATGAGACGCTAAATATCCAAAATTTTCTAGTTCTAAATTAGATTCGATGTAATGCTGAAGTTTATCGTTGATAGCCTTTAGTTCTCTTTCTACTTGCTTTTGTTGAGATATATCTTTGAGCGTAGCTAAAGCACATTTCTTTTTATGATATGTAATATCAACGAGCGTGATATAGGATTCAAAAATAGTCCCATCAGACTTCATATTGATAGTTTCAAAACCTATTTTCTTCTCTGACTTAATTCTTTTTAAAGCCTCTTTTACGATAATAGCTGTACACTCACCATTAGAAGTTTTTGGTGGCTTAAGGTCAGTCGGGCTTAATTGTAGTAATTCTTCTTTGCTATATTTAAATAGTTTACAAGCACTTTCATTGACATCTAAATACCGATTAGCTTGATAATCATAAATTAAAACCGCATCAAAGGAGTTATCAAAAATAGTTCGGTAAGCTTCTTCACTAGCTTTTAAAGCCAGTGCTGTTTTCTTTTTTTCAGATATATCTTTCAACGTGATTAGGGAGCAATGCCGACCTTGATAATCAATCTCTACTAAGCTAATATGTGTTTCGAATGTTGTTCCATCGGAGCGTAAATTAGTGGTTTCAAATTCAATCCGCTTATTGCGTTTCACCTTCTTAAAGGCTTCCCTTACAACTCTATTCGCTTTTTTTCCTGACGATAAGACTTTAGGTTTTAAATGTTTTGGTGTTAATCCAATTAGATCTTCTTTTTTATAACCAAATAACTCTCCTGCACGCTCATTGGCATCTATATATTTTTCTGTTTGAAAATCATAGATAAGCATTGCATCAAAGGAATTATTGAAAATGGTTTGATAAGTTTGTTCTGATGATTTTAATTGTCTCTTATAATTAGACGGCTTAATGTCATGTGGTAAATCTGAAGTATTATTTTCAAATGTAGTTAGATGAGTCATATTGAATTCATTTTGTAAAAAATTAAAACATTACTTAAAATGTAATGGAGCGTTACATTTGTAATGATTAATTTTTTATATTGAACGTAAATAGATTTCTTTGTTTGCCTAAGTTTTGTATTGATATGTTTTACCAAGTTTCAGACAAAATTGTTGCATTTAATATTTAATAATTTCTTTATACACGCTATGAGAACCAATATTTGTTGTTTTTTTATAATATTTATTTATTTGATTATTAGTGCTTGTTCTCCTAAAAATGCTGAAGTACTGACGGAAACACCACAAACACAGGTAGATTCTGTAGTCATAGATACAAATACAGTAGAGGTCGTCACGATAGATTCAACTTTACTAAAAGATACTTTAGAAATTATCCCGCCTGAACCTGTAATTCCCTCTATCATGGCAAAACTCCAAAGAAAAGCCTGCTTTGGTAAATGTCCTGTTTTTGAATTAAGAATTTATGAAGATGGATTGGTGATTTATAAGGGACAAAATCATGTACCTCGCATTGGATGGTATGAAGCACAGTTGGATAGTGCAGCCGTTCAATATATTCTGAAGAGAGCAAAGGATATTGGTTATTTTGAAATGAAATCGACCTATCCACCTTATGGACAAGTGATTTCTGATGTGCCAACTACCATTTCTTATATTAAAAAAGAAGAACAAGAAAAGACAGTTACCAACCACCATAGCAGCCCCGTTCGCTTGCAACGATTTGAACGATATATTGATGAACTCATGGATACGTTGAGTTGGAAGCGAGTGGAAGAACCGAGTCGGGAGTGACTTTTGCCGTTTTATTGATTTATGGCTTTATTATCATATTGGAAATGATATTAAACGATATGTCCGCTATTAGAACATCGTTTATACTTACAATTAAAATCACGAAAATGAAATATTATCTCTATCTTATCATATTAAGTTTATTAGTAACGAGTTGTAAATCAACAAAAAAACTAGTTAGGACAGATGAAGCTAAAGAATTAGAAACAGCAAATCAAGCAGAAACCTTATCTGATTTGGTATTGGGATCCGAGGTGTTTAATAAAATATTTACAGGATTTGTTTTATTTGATCCTGTTGAGCAAAAGACCTTGTTTGAAAAGTATCCAGACCATTATTTTACACCTGCTTCCAATGTTAAAATTCTGACGCTTTATACTGCATTAGAAGTGTTAGGGGATTCTATACCTGCTTTAAAATATTATGTCTCCAATGATTCCTTATTCTTTTGGGGAACGGGAGATCCGTCTTTATTAAATTCTAAAATTGATGGCAATACAAGAAGTGTAATTGATTTCTTAAAAAACCGAAAAGAAAAACTGTTTTATGTGCCTCAATATTTGAGTGGAAAGTTTGGCTCGGGCTGGGCATGGGATGATTATAAATATGCATTTTCTACACAGAAACATGCCATGCCTGTTTATGGCAACTTAATTAAATTAGTGAAACGCAAAGGGCAACGACCAATAACTATTCCCAGTTATTTTGAGCAATTTTTACAAAAATCTAGCTTCTCGTATGACGGTGGTAATCGAAATGAGCAGGATAATGGAATTATCTATTCTTACTCTAGTTTGAGTCAGTCTAGTTATTCCAAAAGCATTCCCATGCACATGACAAATGCCGTTGTATTGAATATTTTAAAAGTAGAAACTGGGAAAACTATTCAATTACATCAAAATAATTTAAAGTTTTTTAAGCCAAGGGCTAAAACGATTTATAGTGTTCCGACCGATGAAGTCTTGAAGAAAATGATGTTACCGAGTGATAATTTTTTAGCAGAACAGTTATTGTATGTTTGTGCATCAGCGTTAGGGCTACGGTTTCGGACAAGTTCGATGATAGATCACGCTAAAAAGAATATTTTTAAGAACATGCCGAGTCAATTAACTTGGAGAGATGGCTCGGGTTTATCAAGATATAATTTATTGACCCCTAGAAGTATGGTGACTATTTTGGATAAAATGTATCAAGAGTATGATATAGAGCGAATTTTAACGCTATTTCCAACTGGTGGAAAATCGGGAACATTACGCAATTGGTATAAAGGAAATCCGCCGTATATTTTTGCAAAAACGGGAACCATGTCCAATAAACATTGCTTGAGTGGTTATATTAAAACGAAGGAAGGTAAAACGCTGATATTTAGCTTTATGCACAATAACTATATTGGTTCGAGTAGTCAGGTGAAAAGAGAGATGGAAAAGGTATTTAAATTTATTCGGGATGGTGGGGATTTGCAGTAAACGGTGTACGGTCAGCAGTAGGCAATAAGCAGTTGATAGTTGGCAGAAAAATTACCACCGACTGCCTACTGCTTACTGCCCACCGCTAACCGTAAATTCATAAGTTTTTCTATTTTTGCGTTCCAAAATTTAAATCGGATATGGGAAACTACGGAAATGATACACATGTTGGGTACCAAGTGCCACCAAAAGATATTGCAGACTTAATTAATCCATCCTTAACACCAGGTGTTTCACTCGATCCATCTGGAAAATGGTTATTATTATTAGGACGAGAAAGTTTACCATCTATAGAAGAAGTAGCTCAGACAGAAGTGCGTTTGGCAGGATTACGGATAAATCCAAGAACGAATGGGGCGAGCAGAACTTCTCACTATAATAGTTTACAACGAAGAAATATAGAAACAGAAGAAATTGATGATTTTATAGGATTACCCCAAAATCCAAAGCTTAAAAATATCACATGGTCGCCTAATGGTCTATTTATCTCCTTTACCATAACAGAAGAAAATGGATTATCCCTATGGGTAGCGAATATTGAGACTCTAAAATGCTGGCAACTTTCTGAGGCAATCTTAAATGATGCTATACCAGCCTTACCTTACAGATGGTTGTCTGATAACCAAACGATTATCTATAAATCTATTAAAGAAAATAGGGGAGATGCTCCAACGGTATCATATATTCCTAAAGGGCCAATTATTCAAGAAAATTTGGGTGAAAAAGCCCCTGTGCGAACCTATCAAGATTTATTAAAAAATCAACATGATGAGACTTTATTTGAGTATTACACTACAAGTCAATTGTATAAGGTTAATATTCAAACAGGAGTACATCAATCCATCGGAAGAAGTGGAATAGTATCATTTTTTAGTCCGTCTCCCAATGGTGAATTTCTTCTGGTACAAATGACTGTGCCTCCTTATGCTTATACCGTTCCGTATAGTCGATTTGCTACGGAAGTGGAGATTTGGGATTTGGAAGGTAATGTGGTGAAGACTTTGATAAAGCGAGGGGTTGCAGATGTTATTCCAAAGGGATTTGGAGCAACTCGAAAAGAACCTCGTAATTATTCTTGGCGTTTGGATACACCGGCTACTATATTTTGGGTTCAAGCATTGGACGGTGGTGATCCAAAAGCGGAAGTGCCTTTTCGAGATCAAGCCTATTATTGGAATGCACCGTTTGAAGGTGAACCTACTGAAAGTATAAAGTTTGAATTGAGGTATAGTAGTATCACTTGGGGAAATGATGATATAGCAATTTCGAGAGAATGGTGGTGGACAAATAGGAGAGAGGTGATTAAATTGATTCACCCTACTGATACCACAGTTGAGCCTAAGGTATTATTTGATAGAAGTTGGGAAGATAAGTATAATGCACCTGGCGTATTCATTACCCGTCCAAATGAGTGGGGTAGGAGAGTGCTTTGGCTACATCAGCGTAATCAAAAATTATTTTTATTAGGACAAGGGGCTTCCCCCGAAGGTAATCGACCTTTCTTAGATGAGTTTGAGATTTCAACCCAACAAACCACTCGTTTATGGCGATCGACTGCACCTTATTTTGAAGCGATTATGCGAATATTAGAGGAAGACACCCTAAAAGTATTAACTCGAAGAGAAAATAAAACGTCACCACCCAACTATTTTATAAGAACGCTAAAACAAGATACACTACATCAAATTACACACTTTCCAAATCCATATAAAGCACTAGAAGGTGTTCATAAAGAATTGATTCAATATAAGCGTAAAGATGGTGTAGATTTAACGGGGACGCTATATTTGCCGAAAGGCTATGACGCGGAAAAAGATGGAACGCTTCGACG
>CAYLSF010000402.1:0-6429 GCA_964385675.1 uncultured Saprospiraceae bacterium | reverse complement strand
CTCTGAATTCAATAATAAGGGATTTGAAGTTCAAAGAAGTGGAAACCCTAATAACGCTCAAGATGGTGCTTGGGAAAATATAGGATTTGTAGCAGGACAAGGCACCTCTCAAATAACACATCATTATCAATTTGTAGATAAATTCCCTTTAAATGGAATAAACTACTACCGTTTAAAACAATTAGACATTGATGGAAAGTTTGAATATTCTAACACCTTACAAGCTGAAGTAACACATACTCAAAACACTCTTATTCAACTTTTCCCCAATCCTGTTGATGAAATTCTAAACATTCAAAATGGAGTCGGTAAAGCATTTATTTACAATATATTAGGACAGGCTATTCAGTCTTTTGATATTGATAGTCCACTATTTTCAATTGCTACTTCAAATTTAGAAAAAGGGCAGTATATTTTGGTGATTTATAAGGAAGGGGGTGTTATGGAACGTTTACAATTTATAAAGTAAATAAAGGCTTAAAACTTTTATTCATGTTAGAAAAGCATCAATCTTTGATATAAGTTCATCTAGTTTTTGAACTCTATTTCTCAAAAGCATATAAATATTTATGTAATCTAAACAATCCACCGTTCTTTCTACATTTGTTTTCCTTTTATTATATGATTTTCCAACAAGCTGGTAGATTCTTTTTAGTTCATCAGCTGCCGAACCAGAAATAGTAGTCACATCAACACTACAAGGATCGTAACCAACATTGGATGTTATAAAAAGATTTATTAATCGACTATCAATACATTCATAATGAGAACATTCTGCTATAAACCAAGATTCTACTTCATGAACAGCTACCACTATAGAAAAAGGAATGGTAGGAGGTGATATGATGGGAGGAATGAAAGCTAAACCTCTCTCCAATCTTGAAAGGTCTGTTATTGGTAATGGATATAAATCCCTTAAACCGATAACTTCTGTATATCCATTCAATGCTAAACTCTCAATTTGGTCTAAAATATCTGACTTTACTTTTTCATGATTTCCAGAGTCATAAATTAAAGCCTCATATTTAGGCTGTATAGGAATGTTATAGCTTGAATTTTGTGGAACAACTATTTGCCGTACAACAATTTGTAGAAACCATTCAAGAGACATTTCCACCTATTACGACTTATGCCATTGAAGTCACAGAAGCGGATAAGTCCATCTTAGAAATAGTGAATGAATCGTATTTAATCAAACAAGCAGATGACTGGACTCCCATACAAATTCACAACCTCAATATGATTAATAAAGAAGGCATCAATGGGGTTCGGGTGGCTTTACAGGAGATTTTGAACAATGCAAAACTTTAACCTAAAGTATCAGACGTTTCTCTGGGTGATTCTTACACAAAGCATTTAGTACGAACAGAGAACTCAATACTTTCTTATCTTATTTCCAAGATAATTTCATGTCGCCCTTCCAATAATATCGTTTACCTATTTCACCATCTTTTTTAACTTCCTCGTAATCAACATAAGTTGTATCTATTTTATACGGTAATTTTAGTGTACTAGATTCTTCTCCTTTTAACTCAATTTTTCTTAGTGGTACAAAATCTAATATACTCCATAATTTTATCATTGAAAGATAAATATACTGATTGGTACGTAATCTTATACTAATTGGAATGAAAGATACCTTAATATTTAAACCCTGTGAGTAGTTATTTTCTAAACAAAAAACTTTAACCCCATATTCCAAGCGGAACATTATACCTAAATACCTCCATTCAGATTTTGCTTTTTTGTAAACTTCTATTCGTTCAAGTGTATTGTTACAATCTCTTAATAATCCTTCATTTGATAAGTCAAATACAGTCAGTTGATCTATTATATCAATATCAATTTCTAGTTTCCCTAATGTATTAGGGGTTACTTCTATATCAAATTTATCAAAGCCAAATTTTAACATTTTTCAAAGCTAATTATTAAGAAAAAACACTTCTAATTCTATTTTTATAAATAGAATCCATTTTCACAGTATAAATATAGCATTTTCATAAAAAACTTTATTTCATTTTGGTGAATCAATCCAGTTTTAATCATTACTCAATGAATCTAAATTTTTGATTCTCTTTGTATTTAATAAGAATTAATATTTAGTTCTAATAAATTTATTGTAAATAAATTTCACAAAGTATATGTACTTTTGGAAAAATGTTAGCACACATCGCATACTAGCCAATATGAAAGACGTATCTACTCTACTTAAAAATTTGGTACTCTTATGTTGTATTACATTGGTTCTACTTCCCGTAGTACTAAGTCAACAAAATAATTATACTACTAGTCAACAGGCCTTATTAGATTCTGCACAGGCTAAAATTGATTTTTTCTACTATAGTCAATGGGATAGTGTTTTACATTATGCCGAATTGGTTCAACCTATTTTTCAAAAAGAACAACAATGGAAAGATTATGTGGGAAAGTTTAATGATGTGGCGGTTAGTGCTTTTTATTGTAATCAAATTGAAGTTTGTAAACAATATTTAGATAGTGCTAAAACTACTGCTGAACGCTACGCAATTGATGAAAACAGCTTGGAATGGGTGACGATTCTTCAAACCCAAGCGGCTTATTTTTATAAAAAAGGAAACTACACCCTTGCTGTTGAGAATATGGAAGAAGGGATTCAACGACTACGAAAAGGAGCAACCATAGACTCTGCTGCTTTGCAAGTAGCTTTTATTAGTCTTTCCACTTTTTATAAAGACAAAGGAGACTTTGACAAAGGCATAGAAGCCGCTCAAAGGGCTTTACAATACACTTCAAAATTCAAGGATTTAAATGTAGCGGCTTTATACAATAATTTGGGGTTGAATTATTATAATAAATTTCAATTCGAAGAAGCCCAATCCAATTATAAAAAAGCCGAGCAACTCTATCAATCCTTTTTAGATCATCAACAATATGCAAATTATGCTAGTCGAAACCTGAGTCAGGTTTACAACAACATGGCAACCAATTTTTCTAAAAATGAGCAGTATGATAGTGCCTTATTTTACTTACAAAAAAACATAGCGTCTTCGTCCTCCAAACGAAAAGACCAAATGTATCACAATATGTCTTTTGCTTATTACAGTAAAGGCGATTATAATAAAGCAGAATATTATATCAAACAGTCTATTGCTCATAAAAAACAACGCAAAAAATTTCCTAAAATAGCTGATAACCATAATCTATGGGCAAAAATTGAAATGGCTAGAGGAAACTATTCAAAAGCACTCGAATATCTACAAATATCCCTCACCGCAGTCCTTTTACCTTTTAATGAGCAGGAGGATTATTTTCAACATCCCGAATTATATGATATTTTATCAGAACGAAAACTATTAGCGACATTAGAATTACGAGGAGATGCTTTTGGTAAATATTATCATCAATCCAATCAAGTCAAATATTTAGAAGGTGCATATACAAGTTATAAATTAGCGACTCGATTGATAGAGCAAACCCGACGGAGTTATAAAGCCGAAGGCTCTAAGCGATTTTTATCGGAACGAGCTGTTCCTATTTTTGAAAAAGCTATCAATACAGCTTATCAGTTACACCAAATAACAAAAGATAAAGTCTATATAGAACAAGCCTTTGAATTTACAGAAAAGAGTAAAGCTGTTCTTTTATTAGCACATTTAAAAGAAGCAGAAGCCAAGGAGTTTGCTGGTGTACACGATACCTTGATTCAAGAAGAACAACGCTTAAAAGCAGAACTCGCCTACAATGAACGAGAATATCAAAGAGCTAAACGCAATAAAGATACCTTAAAAGCCAATCTGTTTCAAGAAGCCTTATTTGAAATTGGTGAATCGTATGATTACTTTATAGCACAACTAGAGCAAGATTATCCTGATTATTATCAATTAAAATATGATGATGCCGTAGCGTCTATTACTTCGCTTCAGCAAGAACGATTGAATGATAGTACGGCTTTAATGGAATTTTTTATTGGCGAAGAGATCATCACCTTATTTAGCATTACCCAACAGAATACATATATCAAACAAATTCAAAAACCTGATAATTTTGATATAACCATTTTTGAATTTCGACGCTCCTTATCCGATTTAGAATTTATTAAAGACTCTCTACAAGTCGCTCTACAACAGTTTGGTCATACGGCTCATCAATTGCACAATTGGCTTTTAGATTCTGCTATTATTCATAATACTTCCATCAAATCACTGGTTATTATTCCTGATGGTATCATTGGACATTTACCGTTTGAAGTGTTTTTATCTAAACCGATTGAAGCAGATGATAATTTCCAAACCCTTTCGTATCTGATTCATCAATACGATATTTCGTACAGTTATTCTGGTACATTTTTACAACAAATTAAAAAGAAGGATAGATACGATTATAAAAACACCTACGGTGGATTTGCAGCAACCTATGCTACAAATGCTACACTCCCTCAAGATGATATAACTAGAGATGGTCTAGCAGATTTACCAAATGCTACCAAAGAAGTGCAACAAATAGCAGACATCACAGGAGGAGATGCTTGGATAGGAAAAGAAGCGACCGAAGAACGCTTTAAATCAATTGCTTCTAATTATCAAATTTTACATTTTTCTATGCATGGATTATTGGATGATGGTAATCCATTGTTTTCCCATTTATTATTTACCGAAAATGAAACAACAGAAGAGGATGATGAATTAACCGTATTAGAAATTTATAACCTCAAACTCGAAGCCGATTTAGCTGTATTGAGTGCTTGTAATACAGGATTTGGGCAAATTGACAAAGGCGAAGGTGTAATGAGTTTATCCCGTGCTTTTGCGTATGCAGGTTGTCCAAGTATTGTGATGAGTCTGTGGAGTGTTCCCGACAAATCTACTAGCGACATTATGGTTGATTTCTTTAAAAACTTCAAGAAAACCAAAAATATTACCAAAAGTGCCGCTTTAAGACAAGCTAAATTAGCGTATTTAGACGATAGTGATGTCTTATTGGCTCATCCAGTCTTTTGGGCAGGATTTGTCTCTATGGGTGATACCACTCCAATAGAATGGGCTGATTCATCTTTTTCAATTTGGTGGTACATAGGTATAGGCGTACTTTTAATAATGGGTGCATTTTTATTGTGGAAAATTAAATCTAAGTCAGCTTAACCAATATAACCTAATCTCATGTATGCAATTTTCTTAATTCTTAATGCCATAGGTCATCTACTATCTTTAGCCATATTTTTATTCTTATTTGCTAGATATGGAAAAGCCTTTATCATTCCTGCATCTATCCATCTGATTGCCAGTCAAATTTGTTATTCCTTAGATTTTCAACCTTGGGTAATTCTATTTTTTATCATAATATGGTTTGCGTCAGGTTGTTGGATTATTTATAACCGATGGCATGCGGAATTACAACAATGGTTGAAAATTGTGTTGGTTTTAGTCGCTATTGCTCACAATCTAACTTGGTCGGATGCTTTTTATGAACGATTAATACAATCGGGTTGGTATGGTTATTATGTTCAACATCATCAGGTTCATGAAAATTATACGATAAGAAGTAGTAGAGGTACGCACCATCCATATTTAACCGTAGAATTGGTCAATAAACAACATCCTATTGTTCAAAAAGTAACAAGATTACCTTTTGAAGGCTTTTATCCTATTGAAAACCTAGAATGGATTCCTTTGGAAGGTGATAGTGTTATGGTTAGCATTGAAATAAAAGAAGGTGGAGAAGAATTACAAAAACATACGCTATACCTACCTGATTATTAATCTCTATGAGCTCAATTCTTTACCATTAGATTGAGCTCGCACAAATTGCTGAATAGACGCAATCAAACTCATGATAAACATAGCTAGATGCAAAAGAACACTATTGACCTGTTTGTATAGTGGTATATAAGGTTTTAAGTGCAATTCTCCGTCAATAAGCATATCAATCAGTTCATATGCGTTAATAGTTACTAGCCAACCATAGAAAAAGATAAGTCCTGTAGCTAAAAAGAGTCCTAACCAAAATGCCCATCCTAGCAATTTAGACATAAAATACCCTGTAGCACCTGCAAAAATAGCAATAATGAAACCACTAATTATGGATATTGAAAATGCCCAACCTACCAATAAAATATTAAGTAATGTGCAGAGCAAGATAAACCCACCTAGATAATATAGTAATATGGCAGTCTTTTGCGTACTCATAGCTGGATTATTTTCCTTTTATTATTTTAAGTTCAATTCATCAATACTGATTATACTAGCATACAAAAGTAATTATTGTTCTCTTTTTTTCAAGTATCTCTCCCTAAATTTTACAATTACAAGTCTTTTAATATTGAAGTTGTTTCAGAATGTCCTGCTGATCTACGTGGAAAGCATTGTGGATATTGAGCTTCAGCTTTTTTTCGTCCTAACCCTATGGGGTTGAAACTCAAAAAGAGCTTTGTCAATACCCACAAGCCTTCCCTCT
>CAYLSF010000401.1:0-6434 GCA_964385675.1 uncultured Saprospiraceae bacterium | reverse complement strand
TTTAAGAAAAATAATATAATTAAAAATAATAATGTTCACCTTTTTATCTTAGATAATACAAAGATTGGTAGCACAAATAGAGATGTTGAAATAAGTATATATACGAATAAAAAGAGAATTAGACGATGAAAGATATTAAAATAGGAGATAGATGGGTAGGTGCAACACACAAACCATTTATTATTGCAGAAATGTCAGGTAATCATAATCAATCTCTAGAAAGAGCGATGGAAATTGTAGATGCTGCTGCAGCAGCAGGTGCAGATGCGATTAAGTTACAAACTTACACGGCTGATACCATGACGCTCAATGTACGTCATGGTCTATTTCAAATAGAAGATGAAAACTCACTTTGGGATGGTTATAATTTGTATCAGTTATATCAATTGGCTTATACACCCTGGGAATGGCATAAACCACTATTTGACCGTGCAAAGTCACATGGAATGTTGGCGTTTAGTTCGCCCTTTGATGCCTCAGCAGTTGATTTTTTAATGGAATTGGACGTACCCGTTTTTAAAGTGGCTTCTTTTGAAAATACAGATCATCCTTTACTAAAGAAAATAGCACAAACAGGAAAACCTGTGATCATGTCAACGGGTGTAACGACGGCCGCCGATATTGATGAGTCAGTACGTGTATTGAGAGAGAATGGTTGTAAAGATTTGATTTTATTAAAATGCACAAGCACTTATCCTGCTACACCTGAAAATACGAACCTCCGAACTATTCCACATTTGCGTTCCCTTTTTGAATGTCATGTTGGACTTTCCGATCACACTATGGGCGTTGGTGCTCCGATAGCTGCTGTAGCCTTAGGGGCTACGGTTATTGAAAAGCATTTTACGTTGAGTCGTGCCGATGGGGGGGTAGATTCTGCCTTTTCATTAGAACCTGCGGAGTTGAAAAGTTTGGTCGTCGAAACAGAAAGAGCTTTCTTGGCTATGGGTAAAATCCAATATGGTATTCAAGAGGTAGAGAAAAATAGTAAGCAATTTAAGCGGTCGATTTATGTAGGGAAAGATATTAAAGCTGGAGAGCCTTTTACAACAGATAATCTAAGGGTAATTCGCCCTGGTGATGGACTAGAACCCAAATATTTTGAGCGAGTATTGGGTAAAAAAGCTGTAAAAGATTTGAAATTAGGACAAGCATTAAATTGGGATTTGATATTAGATTGATGAAATCACCATTAACTTTATTGGAAATCTATCAATTTGTATTGACCCTATATTTTGATAGGACTTATCTGGACAGTTTACCCGATAATGTTCGGTGGAATTATACAGGTAAAACTATATTTCATAAAATATGGAACATATTGGAGCGTCCTCTAAAGTTTGTTAAACAAGGATTTATTTACGAATACAAATTTCGACAATATTTAAAAAAAGAAGCCCTTGAAGGAAAAACTTGGCTATTTATCACAACTAAAAATAATAGAGATAGTCTAAAATTTTTATTGGAAGAATTAGACGATGCTGTATTGATAGGCGATGGTTTTCAAGTGGATAAAACAGATAACTTTCAGATTCCATTTTATCAATCGTTATTATCTTTTTATAAATTTCCTGCCTTATGGTGGCAATTTTATAAAAAGTATGGAACTGCTACAGTTCGATATACGGATTTTATTTTTAAGGTATTAGGCGTGTATGAAGTGTCTTACAGGACATTAAAAAAATTTCAACCGAATAAAATTGTAGTAGCTAACGATCATAGCGAAAAACAACGAGCTATTCGATTAGCTGCAAAGCAACTTAATATTCCTGTAGTTTATATTCAACACGCTTCTATTAGTGAGTTTATGCCGCCATTAGACTTTGATTTGGCATTGCTAGAGGGGCAGGATGCTTGGGATAAATATCAAGCAAAAGGGAAAGTAAAGGGCGAAGTGAAGCTAATTGGAATGCCTAAATTTGATGATTATATTCCATATCGTAACTTTTCTACTACGGTTAATAATGTTGGCATCTGTATCAATACTTTAGATAGCGAAGAATATGTTGTTACATTATTGAATCAACTTCAAGCAGCTTTTCCGACTATTACTTTTTGCTTCAGACCGCATCCTAGAGATACTCGACAATTTAATTTAGATAAAAGTATTTTACGTTCAACTAATAAAGAAGGCGTTTTTGACTTTTTAAAACGGCAGGATTTGATCATTGCTGGAAGTTCATCGGTGCATTTAGAAGCCATTCTACTGAATGTAACAAGTATTTATTATGAAATATCCCCAATGATCGAAGGGATGCAAGATCCGTATGGTTATGTAAAAAATGGGTTAATTCCAAAGGCGAATTCGATAGAGACATTGATAAAAGTCATCAAAAAAGAACAACACAATCGGCAACCTGTCATTGAAAATGCTCGTTATTATAACGAACTTGTGGGCACAGAATTAGAAGGCAAGAGTAGTGAACTAGCAGGGCAGTATATTCGAGCACTTAAATAATATATCATGAAAGCGGTAGAGTATAGTAAAGCATTATATAAAATTACGAGGGCAGATGTGATTGCGAAACTAAGAGCAACCCCTAAAGCGTATCAAGCTAAAATAGAGGACGTAGTGAAGCAGTTAAAAGAACGAGGGTTTGCTGTTTTTGAGGATTATTATACAGAAGAGCAATGTGCCGATTTACGAACAGACATTGATCAGCAACTGGTGACTCAAAAAGAATTTGTACAAGTAGATAAAGAAGGGGCAGACTACCGTCTATTTGGAGGAGATAGAGTGAGTCCTTTGATTCATGATTTTTATCATGATGATTTTTTGACACAAGTTCGCAATTGTTATTATAAACATGATGGAATTGTAGGGTGTACTTTAGCAGCTAGAATTCAAACAACAGAAAATAATAGAGGGTCTGGTGGAGGATGGCATAGAGATATGATTTATGGTCGGCAGTTGAAAGCGATTTTATACCTCTCAGATGTAAGTGAAGACAATGGTCCTTTTCAATTTATGGAAAATACACACCGTACTTCTTCTATTCTAGAAACGATTCAAAAATGTGGAATTAAGGCTTTTCAAAATCGGTTATCGCACGAAGATATTGATAAAATAAAAGCTATTGGTGGATATGATGTAACAACAATGCTTGGAAAAGCAGGAACACTTCTAATCATAGATACAACAAGTATTCATAGAGGAAAACCGTTACAAGCTGGTAAAAGATATGCTTTAACCAATTATTATTTTGAGCATAAAATTCCAGAACATATTAATAAATTAATTGTATCTGAATAGATTTCGGTTACTCCAGAACGGTTAACCGAAATCTAAAATTCATTAAAGAAATTTTTCTTTTAACTGCTTTTTCAAAGCAAATAATTCATCTCTATATTTAGCTGCTTCAATAAAGTCAAGATTTTTAGCTGCCTGTTTCATCAGTTTTTCTGTCGCCTTGATAGTTTTTTCTAGTTGAGGTTTAGTCATATACTGCACCACAGGATCAGCCGCTATACTGATTTCATCAGATTCTATGTAAGCGTTTGCCTCTCCTTTGATACTTAATACAGAACTTTGTTTGATAATTTGTTCTCGTGATTTCATCACCGTTTTAGGCACAATACCGTGTTTATCATTGTAAGCTATTTGAATGGCACGACGACGATTGGTTTCATCAATAGTACGTCGCATTGAGTCCGTAATCTTATCGGCATACATAATTACCAAACCATTGGCATTACGAGCAGCCCGTCCAGCCGTCTGCGTTAAGGATTTATCATTTCTTAAAAATCCTTCCTTATCCGCATCCAAGATAGCGACTAAAGACACTTCTGGTAAATCTAATCCTTCTCTCAATAAGTTAACCCCTACCAAAACATCAAACTCTCCTAATCGCAAATCCCTCAAAATTTCTACTCGTTCTAAGGTATCAATTTCAGAGTGAATATATCGACACTTAATATTAATTTTAGTCATATATTTGGTGAGTTCTTCTGACATTCTTTTGGTCAACGTCGTTATTAAAACTCGCTCATTTTTATCAACTCGTTGACTCACTTCATCCAGTAAATCATCAATTTGATTTAAACTCGGACGCACTTCAATAGGGGGATCAAGCAATCCCGTAGGTCGTACAATTTGTTCTACGACAACACCTTCTGTCTGCTCTAATTCATAGGTACTAGGCGTAGCACTTACAAATACGACTTGATTGACCAAACCTTCAAACTCTCCAAAATTTAAAGGACGATTATCCATAGCAGAAGGTAAACGAAACCCAAAATTCACTAAGTTTAGTTTTCTAGCTCTATCTCCACCAAACATTCCACGTACTTGTGGAATCGTTACATGACTTTCATCTATTATCATCAAATAATCATCTGGAAAATAATCTAATAGACAGAAAGGGCGAGTCCCTGGCTCACGACCATCAAAAAAGCGAGAGTAATTTTCTACCCCTTGACAATAACCTAGTTCACGCATCATTTCCAAATCAAATGTTACCCGTTCCTTAATACGTTTAGCTTCCAAAATTTTACCCTCTCGCTCAAAGTATTGCTCTTGTGCGTGTAGCTCATCTTCAATATCTCTGATAATATCCTTCATTTTATCGCGAGGAGCAATGTATAAATTGGCAGGGAAAATAGCAGCATGTTCTAGCGATTCAATCCGTTTACCTGATTCAATTTCAAATCGTTCTATTTCCTCAATTTCATCTCCAAAAAATACGACTCGATAGCCATCTTCCATATATGGCAGATTGATATCCACACTATCTCCTCTGACTCTAAACGTTCCTCGCCCAAACTCAATATCTGTACGAGAGTATTGACTTTCTACCAATTGATGTAAAAAAGCTCGATTAGACATCGTTTGACCACGCTGAATACGTATAATTCCTGTTTGGTAATCATCTGGATTCCCCATACCATAGATACAAGAAACAGAAGCGACTACAATAATATCCCTACGACCAGAAAGCATAGAGGTCGTTGCCCTAAGGCGGAGTTTATCCACCTCTGCGTTGATTTGGAGATCCTTTTCAATATAGGTGTCAGAAGAAAGAATATAAGCCTCAGGTTGATAATAGTCATAATAAGAAACAAAATATTCTACTAAGTTATCAGGAAAGAATTGTTTGAATTCTCCATACAGTTGAGCCGTTAAAGTCTTATTATGTGTCAAAATTAAAGTAGGACGATTTAACTCAGCAATTACATTCGCCATAGTGAACGTCTTACCCGAACCTGTAACTCCTAAGAGGACTTGAGCTTTCTCTTCTCTATGTATTCCATCCACTAATTCTTTGATAGCTTGAGGCTGATCACCAGTAGGCTTAAAAGGAGAATCTATCTTAAATTTCATAGTAAAATATCCCTAGTTTGCAAACTGTAAATATACGAAAAATAGGGGAGGTTTTAACTATGTAAAATGGGACAGAAGGTGTTATAAATATCTTAAATATTGAAAGAAAAAATTGATTTTTGAGGGTAATAATAATCTATTTTATAATTAACGATCAAGGGATTAGATCAGTAACGGCAAGAAACCAGATACGCTGGAATCTTGCCATTTTTTCAAAAAGGTTTGTTAGTAGTTTTCTGAATAAAATTGATTTGAAATTACTAATTAAAATACCTGAAATTAGTTAATGCCGTTTGATACATTAATCAGCATCCACATCGCCCCAATTTTCTCCTGAACGGATACGATTGAGTTGTGTGTGCGAAATTCCAAATTGTCGTGCAATAATCTTTAGTTTCGTCTTTTTACGCTTCAACATACGTTTAATCATCTTTACTTTAGCCTCATTTAGCTTGTAATGCTCTCTCTGTTTTTCTCGAGCTTGATCGTACAATGGACTCTCTTTAGCATGATTATTTAATTCATCTTGAGTAACCCATTTTAGATTCTTGTAGTGATTGTTGCCTTTATCATGATCCAAGTGAATCACAAATTTGCAATCTTCATTTGGTTGCGATACAAATGCTTCCGCAACGATTCTGTGTACATAGACCCCTGCTCCCTTACCTGTCTCTAATTTAATATTCAGCCGTTGATGTCCCCTCTTACTACGGGATCCCTTGAGGAGTTTTTCTTTACCTGTTTTTCTATTGACCGCTTTTATACGACCATAGTTAGAGATGCGGTAAGTAGCGTTCTTAGTTTTGCCTGGAAATTCAACAGGTATCCATTTCTCGTTAAAAAAACTTTCTACCTTTTGAACTTTCTGTTCATTCCTCTCCATAAGAATAATTCATTTTCAAAATACATACGTAAGCTTAAAACCTTAATGTTGGGAATACCAATCTACACTAATTTTTATATTATAAAAAACTTGAAATTTAATGGGTTCTATATTTAAGGTGTGTAGTTGGTATTAGTTTGCTCTCCATACTGTTAAAAAAATAACAACTTATCTCTACGTTTGATACAATAGGTTAATGATGATGTTGAATTAAATGCCTGTCAATATTAA
>CAYLSF010000400.1:0-6434 GCA_964385675.1 uncultured Saprospiraceae bacterium | reverse complement strand
CAATGTAAACTTTGATTTTTTTTGTAAATAGCATTACTAATCAAGCCCATTTGTTCTACGCTGTCTTCCTTCAATTTAAAGCTTGGTACTTTTATCCAAACCATAAATGTAAAACTGGAATCAATCACTAAATTCGAGTATTCCTTGGGTAAAACAAAGAGTGGATTATTGGCAATTTGAACAGATTGACTAGCATTGTTGGTGTAAATGGGAAAGTCATTACTATCAAAATTAAATGTAGGCAAATCAATGTCGTTGGCCACTGTTGCTAAATTACGAAGCGAAATACCTGTTCCCTCATCTAAGCCCAATGCAGTTTGTATATTAGGTATGCCTGAATGAATGACATGATCGGTAGCTGCCCAATAAATTTCTGGTTTAAGGTAAGCTTTATCTTTTTCTGAGGGTTGACTGATAGGTGTGTCTATTGCTAATCCCTTTAAGGGTCGCTCGACAGCATAAAGTTGTTGGATATTTGCCCCTTGACCATTACCTTGAAACAGCCCTTTTTTATTGGCATCTAACCAATATAGGTGTTTACCTTTGTTATCAAAAAACACATCAACAAGTGCAGGAGCATTATCAGCATTGACGACTATTTTATAATTTTGACCATTTGTGCTGACACTTGCAATCCCATTGCTACTACTCCAATAAAGCGTTTGGTTAGCTTGATCTAAGGTAAGTTGTGGCTCCAAAATAGGTTGAGTCTTATCTATATAAACAGTAGAAGTTATTTTCGTTGTTGTATCCATTTTAAAGATGCAGTTTCTTATATCAATGTAATACAACATTTTATTAGTAGCATCATAGGTTAAGGAGGAAGGAACTATTGAAAGTGATTTATAGATACTTAATTTGTATTCATTTAGTTTAAGCACACCAATACAAGGATTACCGCCTCCTACAGTACAATATATTTGTTTATTGATATCATCAAATGTTAAGTCAAGCACATTTTGATTTTGGAATTTAGGCTTTATGTTTTGCTTATTATCTTTAATGACAATATTCATTACACCTTCATTATCATAAAATCCATCCACTTCATCATTGGCTATAAAATACAACTTACCTGTTTTATTGGTTAATGTGATACCTTTACCTACTAGTATGGTATTATCTGGTATGGTGGCTAATTCTTTGTTCAAATTAGCGGTATCTATGGAAGGCGTGTTAGAAGGAGTTGTTGTGTCAACTAAATCTTCTATATAATGTTTGATTTGGATTATTTGTATGATAATCCTACGTGATTCTTTAGTTCTATCATTTCTGCGTGGATCTCTACCATTACTTAGAACTATTACGTTAGCTTCATGTATCAATGTATTTAAACGCTCATTATCCTCCTCTAACATACGTTCTATTTTCCCTGTAGTTATGTAAGATTCTTCCAAATCATCTACTTCTTCGTTTCTTATAATTCCAAGTTCAATAGCATTATGAATTATATCAGTTAACTGAATTATAAGTCTTTTTTGTCTATCCTGTTCTATTTTAATTGTATCAGGTTGGATTTTAGCTTTCTTAAGTTGAGCATTAATGGCTTCTTTTCGTTGTTGAAGTTGTAGATTAGCATCACCGATAATACAGAGTAATGCTCCTTCAGGTTTTTCATTAACAATATAAGGAGGTTTACCCGTTCGAACTGTTGTACCATTGGGTCCTACTTTAGAACGATTTTGGGCTACTATCCATTGTTGAGTTGGATCGCAACTAATCGTAAATGTAATATCAGGCGTGAGTTCAATACCTGAAAATTGCCACTTTTGATTGGCTTGAACTTTAATTGGGACGGAAATATCTACAATAGCAATTTCCTCTTGTCCTTTAGGATTCATCCGTCGGATTTCTCCATTTTTAATAAAATAAAAATACTTATGTCGGCTAGAATTAATTTTTTTATTGGCTTCAGCATGTGCATGATCAATTTTCTTAGCGGCTTGTTGTTTGGCTAAGCGCAGTTGATCATTCTTTTTGATTTTAGCATGTGCAATTCTATTCGCATTATATTGTTTAATTTTATTTAAAAGAACGGTTGCTGTACCAGTACGCCCAAAGATTGACCCTTTAGGGGTAGTGCTTTTGCTCGCTTTCAAGGCATCATTACCGCCAAGCGGTGTATTTAATGTAGTATAAACGAATCGAGAGGCAGGTTCTAAGAGTTGCCATGTTCCATTGAAAGTACCATCAATAGGAGTTATCTTGGTTAAAACGGTTGGGTGTTCTGGAGAGTTCCTGGAAAAAGCAACACTTGCTATGACGCTTTTATTATCATCTATTGTCCAAAAGCCCCTAAGCGTATCGTCATATTTAGGAATGGACTGTTGAGTTTGTCGCATTCTCCAGCGGGTAAGTGCGGTATTCCAAAGTCCCAACATTCCAACTGACCCTTCAAAATATTGACTATTGGCGACACTAGGTTTACCGATATTTATCCCACTCACACTTCCTTTTAACGGTGTTTTGATATCATAAGATTTAACAAAATTAGCGTTGATATACAATTTTAAGTTCGCACTATCCAATGTAGTATCAAATATTATACAGAGATAAATCCATTTGTTAATAGACAAATCGGTACTAAAACCATAAGGTTTTTGATTAAAAAACACAATGCTGCCATTGTCTATATATAATTTAAAATCTTGATGATCCACTAGATTAATTCGTCCTTGTATTTTTTGAGGGAAAATCCACATTCCTAAAGTAAAGGCTGTGGTGAATTGAAAATTTGGATTTGCAACAAATTGTATATAATTATCTGTTCCGTTAAAAATGGATTTATATTTTTTATTGTAGAAATTCATGCTATAAAATTTTAAATTTTAAATGTCTTTAACTATCAGGACTAATACTTAGAAATGGCATGCCAAAATGATTTGGCCGCATGGACTATTCCATGACCAATATCACTCATTACATGTTTAAAACCATCCCATATTTTTTTAGCTTCATTTATAATAGCATCTACTATTTTTTGAGCTTCAGCTGCTATAGCATCTATTATTTTTTGAGCTTCAGCTGCTATAGCATCAAGAGCTTTTGTCACAGCTTGTTCTAGTTGATCTAAAGCAGCAGTTAGTTCTCTTGCTAATTTTTCGATAGCTTTTCCAACAACCTCTAGTGCGTGAGCAATCGCCTTTCCAATTTTCTCAATTTCCTGCACAGCTTCATGTATTACATTGGCAATTGCCTTTCCAATTTTTTCCACTTCTTGTACTGCTTCATCAGCAATTTTTTCTACCTCCTTGCCCGCTTCTTCGAGTACAGCCACAGCTTCGTGTTCCACTTTTACCACTTCTTGCCCTATCTTTTTAGCTTCTTGCTCAATATCTTTTCCAACTTCTTCTACAGCATGTTCCGCAGCTTCTCCTATTTTTTCAGCTTCATGCGCCACCGCTTCACCAGCTTCCTCAATGCCTTTAAGGGCTTCTTTACCAATTTTTTCTATTTCTTTACCCGCTTCTTCAAATAGTTTTTTGGCTTCATCAAATAAATCTTCAAAAATATCTTCAAGATGGTCTCCGATATATTCAAGGATTTTTAAAGGCAAATCTTCTAAAGAGTCAAATTTGATATCAATAGTGATTTTAGGTAATTTTAACGTCAGTCCTTCAAACTCAAAGTCTCCCCATACTTGAAACTTAAACTCGTGTTCCGTCACCATAACCGTCATTTCTAAATCAAAACCTGTATCCAGATGTATCGTACCGAAATTAACACCCAAAATACGTATAGGACCCAAATGTGCATCTAAATGAATAGAGAATAACGAATGAGCATAAAATTGACCTTTATTGACCGTTAAATCTAAAACTGCTTTAGCGATTGAAGATACATCTGCTTCCAGATGGAATTTTACGCCTTTATCTGTTACTAAGGCTTCTACATCCATACTTAGAACATTGAATACGGATGCTTTTAGGCTTGCATTTAAATAGGGGGAGTGAACTGTACTAAATTGTAAGACTGGACCACCTGGTTCTACAATCGTAACTTTTTGTCCCGCAGGTAGCTTTTTAGGATTGACAACAGGCTGTAGTCTTTTGCCTCCATTTTGTATTTGATAAACCCCTTTTCCATGTCCTTCCACGGTTAGGAGTCCATTGCTAATATCAATACGGGACATTTCAAAATTGCCAGATATACCCGAATTGGTATAAATGGCTAAACTCGCATACATATCAAAACTCAATAGCTTTAATGCACCACTAAAGGCAACGCCAGGCGGGGCAATCGTACCATCGGGTAGTGTGACCTGATTATCCGCCCAGTAAAATAGGATATCAAGTATTTCAATCTTTTTAAGCAAATCGGGTAAGTGAATACTTTGGGCATCACTTCCTAAAAATAACATGAGAATGGTTTCTACATCCAATTTTGCTAGGCTAAAGGAAATATATTCTGGATTTGGAATCTCTTCTACGAGTTCTAAGATGATTCCAAAAGTAGCAGGGTCTTTAACGATTTGACTAGGATTACTCAATGATGGCGTAAGTACATTTGCATTGCCTTGAAAACCAAAATCCAAGCCAGGTGGCTCAAATATTACCCCAAATTCAAAGCTTGCTGCATCTAAATATAAGCCTTTTAATCCTTCAGGGCCTTGAATTGGGGGGGCAAATTTAATATCAAGTGCTGCTTCTACTGATTCGATACTCAATGTAAATAAGGTAATCACTTTAACCGTTTCCTTATCTATGTGAACATCAATTTCGCCTTGTATTTGTATGGCATCCGTTTGACCAAATTCTAGTTTTAATATAGGATTTTTGACGGCTACACTTGAAGACTGTCCTCCTTTTTTTGGTGCTGATTTGAAAGATACACCACCATAGAGTGCGGCTTCAAGCATGACAGTACTGTGGCTATAACTCGCTGAAATGATGACTTGCCCGGCCCCTACTACCTTTTTTATAGTTTGAACAGTTGTGCTATTTTGATTTAAACTAAAATCAAGCACCGCAAAGGCAGAGACGCCTTTATTGAGTAATAAGGTCGTATTGGGTTTAATAACTTTATTTTCACTTAGTGCTTTTCTCGTGTTTTTAGGAGTCGTTTGGGTAGAGAAATTGAGATCGGGCAAATTAGGAATCGTAAAATTAGGGAAGTTCCCCGATGAAATAGCTAATCCAATTTCTTGAAAATAAAGGTCATTACTAACTGCTGAAAAATTAGAACCAATAGTCGGTATGTCCGATAATTTTGATTTTCCTTCATAAAGCATCCCGAATGCAAATTGCCATTTGGCATTTGATAGAACATTATTATTTGGTGTTGTTGTCGTTGTTGTCGTCTCGGTTTGTTGCTGTTTAGCTACAGCAGCATCAATTTGAGTTCTCTCTTGTTGGGTTAAACTTAATGGAATTGCTTTACTGGCTACAAAAAAGACATCTCCAAAATTTTTGGATTCAGCAGCTAACGTAATAGTCCTTGTTTGGGTCTTATATTCAAATACAACTCTTTTTAAGCCAAGATCTAATCCTGTAGGAATGGTAATATCACTTAAATCTAACCCTAATGCCGTTGCAATATCTTTAAATCCTACTGTTTCTTCATTTGCTTCTTCCCACTTGGCTTCAAATACATCATTTTTATTACCCAATTTAAAAGAAAGCTTAAAAGTAGCAGTTCCGATTTTAAGGTCTCCTTCCATCAAGCCTGTCAGATGATGTTTTTGAGCTTTTTCGCTATATTTATAAATTAGGTTTACTGAAGCGTGTATATGTTCGCTTTCGTGTCCTGATTGTATAAATGGAACTGTTATTTTGGTGTCCGTTTGTCCTTTAAAATTAAAATTTTTATTTTTCGTATTAAATTTTATATCAATATTACTTAGTGTAATATCGGGTATTTCTTTTTCGGGTATAGTGGTTTTAAAAATTTTAAATAACTCGTCAAGCAGCCCCCTTAGATGGATTTTTGCACTATCTACTGTGCCGCCTTCAAATGTCCAACCTGTACTTGTTTGATAGTCTGCTTCTAGGAATAGGAGTTGGTTGTATAAATCAAATATCCCACTACATTTTACCTCAAATGGATTTTGAGTATCATTGGTATGCTTTAAATTAAAAACCATATCTCGCACACTCAATTGTTCTATTGCAGGAATAGGCTTCCAATGATTCCCTTGTAAAGTTAGGTCGCCTCCATACTCGTGAGTGTTTGTATCTACAAAAACATCGAAAGCAGTAACCTCTATATTAGGAATATCCGCTTTAGGAACAGCCCCAAAATGTTTAAAAAATTCTGGTAAATAAACGGGACCTCCTACTAAACCACCATATAATTTAACGCCTGTTTGTGCTTTCCCTTTGATAAAAGATGTTCCTAACTCGATTATTCCTTTAGCCCCTACGTTAAAATGGCCTTTGATAATACCACTTACAACTTTAGCAGTTGGTGTAAAATCAACCCTAAATCCTATTTTT